>JBGOTH010000673.1:0-2501 GCA_041476345.1 Methylomirabilia bacterium | reverse complement strand
AAGCCGCGCAGGGCCATGTCGCGGATCATGCGGGTGCGGAGCTCGCTCATCGGACACCTCCTCGGAATGATGAACAGCCAGGAGGTGATGGTGCGGCGAGCGCGCGGTGCGCAACAGGGGCGACGTCGAACGCGACGGAGCGCAGGAGCCCGCCGACGAACGCGCGATCGGATCGCGGTCCGATCTACCGCGTCAGCGGTTTAGTTCAACTACTATTCGACAGAACTAGGTAGCAACTGTGATGCAGCGCGCGCCGTCGGCCGATCACGGACAGCGGCATAAAGCCGACGCGGGGTTCAACACTTTTCTCTCGGTTGATATCGGCTCTGAGTCTTGCTAAGCAGACCGGTGTATCTGGATCGTTCCACGTGCGTCGCCGGCTGTAGTGTCGTCCTCTTTTGTTCCACGACGGGGTGACAATATCGCTCCGGATCGGACAGCGCAAGGGCAACCAGACTGCGCGGCCTGCCCTCAACGCACCTTCAAGCCGAGCGAATACGTCGAAAACTCGCCGACCGTCGCCACGTGGCTCACCAGCCCCACGTCCGACCGCCACAGATGCAGCGCGTAGCCCGGCGGCTCCAGCGTCCAGCCGAGCGCCGCGTCTTCGCGCACGTCGAGGGCGATCTGGTGCGCGGTGCTCGGCGCCGTGCTCGCCACCGTTCCCGCCCAGCGCGACTGGATCGAGCGGTGCAGGTGGCCGCACACCACACGCTCGACTTGAGGATGGCGCCGCACGACGTCCGCGAGCGCATCCGCGTTGTCCAATCCGATCGAGTCCATGTACGCGATGCCCGTCTTGAACGGCGGGTGATGCATGAAGATCAGCGTCGGCTTCGAAGGCGCCTCGCCAAGCCGCGCGTCGAGCCACGCGATTCGCTCGCGATCGACGAGGCCGCCCCCCGAGCCGGGGAGCAGCGTGTCGAGGGCGATCATCCTCAGCGGCCCGTCGTCGATCACGTACTGAATGAAGCCGTTGCGTGGCATGTACGGCTGGTCGGCGAACTCGCGGCGGAGCGCCTCGCGATCGTCGTGGTTGCCGGGGATGAGGTAGACGGGCATCGGCAGCGGCGCGAGCAGCCGGCGCAGCCGCCGATATTCCTCGGCCGTGCCGCCATCCACGAGATCCCCGGTGCCGAGCACGATGTCGGGCCGCGTGTCCAGGTGAAGGATGTGATCGACGGCGCGCGCGAGGAACCCGGCGGTGTCGATGCGTTTGTACACGAGCACGCCGTCCGACTTGATGTGCATGTCGGTGATCTGCGCGACGAGCATCAGCAGCCCATCTTCGCGGCGAGGTCGACGAAGTCGGTCGCCACCACGTCCCAGTTACCCTCGGCTTTGAGATCTTTCGTCTGGCCGGGGCCGTGCTCCATCGGCCGCGGCACGAACGCCGTGCGCAGCCCGACGCTCTGCGCCGCCTTCAGATCACCGTTGTGCGCGGCGCCCAGCATCAGCTCGTCCGGCCGAATGCCGAGGAACGCCGCGGTCCGGAGATACGCCTCGGGGTGCGGCTTGTAGTGTTGCGCGGGTTCGGCGCCGAGGATCACGTCCCACGGCAGCCCGGCGCGCTTCGCCATGTTCACCATCAACGCGATGTTGCCGTTCGAGAGCGGCGTGATCACGTACTTCGTTTTGAGGCGCGTCAGACCCGGCACCGAGTCCGGCCACGGATCGAGCCGGTGCCACGCGCGATTCAAATAGTCCACGTCGGCTTCGGCCAGGCCTTTCACGTCGAACTCCTTCAAGAGCTGATCGAGCGCCATGCGGTGGAGATCGTCCAGCTTCGTCCAGCCGATCTCCCCGTTGCGCACCTTGTTCATCATCGGCTGATAGAGATTGCGCCACGCGACGGCGAACTTGAGCCAGTCCACGTTCAGCTTGTGCGCGCGCCCGAACGCCTCGCCCTCGCGCGTGATGCTGGAGCGCCAGTCCACCACCGTCCCGAACACGTCGAACCCGATCGCTTTCACCTGGTTCATAGACCCTCCTCGGAACGCCGTCACCACGTCTCCCAGTGGACGAGCTGGTCGAGCGGCGTCCGCTTGCGCGCCACGGATGTCGGCGCGGCGATGCGCGTGGGATCGACGTAGCCGAACGCGATGACACGGTTGACGGACACGTCCGCCGGGATCCCGAGCAGCTTGGCGACGCCGGCTTCGGGCAGGTGCGCGGGGCACGAGCCGATGCCGTCGTTCCACGCCGCCACCATCATGTTCTGCGCGCAGCGTCCGGCGTCGAACTCGTGGCGCTGCGTTTGCGCGATCACGACCACCGCCGCCGCGTAGGCGAGGAACTTCGCGTAGGAGCCGAAGGCGCCGAGCGCGTTCAGTCGCGCGCGGTCACGCACCACCACCAGACGGTTCGGCTCCGCGTTCTTCGAGCTTCCCGTCATGCGCGCGGCCTGCAGGATACGACGCAAGGATTCCTCGCTGATCGGCGTGGGCAGAAACACGCGCTGGTCGCGTTTGTCGACGACGGCCCGGTAGGCGTCCATGGTT
>JBGOTH010000672.1:0-2503 GCA_041476345.1 Methylomirabilia bacterium | reverse complement strand
CCGTCGACGCGGACGACCTTGTCGCGCGAGCGCTCGCCGCGCACGACCGACACGGTGGACGGGGCCACGCGGAGCGCCTGCGCGAGCAGCGCTTCGACCGCGGCGTTGGCCGCGCCGTCGACGGGCGGGGCGCTCACGCGGACCCGGAGCGCGTCGTCCTGCCACGCCACGATCTCGTTCCGCGAGGCCCGCGGCTGCACGCGCACCCGCACGCGTGCCCCGTCAGTGCGCCCCATCGCCGGTCTCGGGCTTCGCCTCGGACGACAGCATGCGATCGTAGCGGGCGAGCGTGCCGCGGAGCTCCTCGACGAGCTGGGCGCGCGTGCGTCTCAGCGCGGCCAGCTCCTGCTTGAGGCGCATCTCTTCGGCGCGCGCGGCTTCGGACATCTTCTCGCCGCGCATCTCCGCGTCGCGCACGATCATCTCGGACTCGCGCTTCGCCGCCTGCTTCATCTCTTCGGTGAGGCGGTGGGTGGTGACGAGCGTGTCCTGGAGCGTCCGCTCGTGCTCCGTGATGTTGCGCGAGCGGTCCTCGAGAATGGCGAGCTGCTCCTTGAGGATGGCGTTCTCTTTCACCACCGACTCGTAGTCTTCGGCCACGTCGTCGAGGAACGCCTCGACTTCCTGGCGGTCGAAGCCGCGCATCCGCACGGTGAACTGCTGCTGTCGGATGTCGAGGGCGCTGATCCGCATCGAAGCCTCCGGCGACTACCGCAGGTCGTACGCCATCGCCCGCAGTGCCGCGACGAGATAGCGATCGATCAGGATGAGGGCGAAGATGACGACCATCGGCGAGAGATCGAGACCGCCCAGGTCGGGCATGCGGTACCTCACCTGACGCAGGACCGGCTCGGTGACACGAGACAGGAAGCGCACGATCGGATTGTAGGGATCGGGATTCACCCAGGAGAGCAAGGCACGGATGATGATGATCCAGATATACGCTTGGATGACCATGCTCAGCACGTCAGCCAACCACGCGAAGGGGCTGAACATCAGGCGGGCCCGCGTCCGAGCTCGCGAGAGCGAAGGGTCGCGCGCTCCACGGCCTTGATGAACGTGGCGCGGATACCGCCTTCCTCGAGCGCGGCGATGCCCGCGATCGTGGTGCCGCCGGGCGAGCTCACCATGTCCTTGAGGGTGCCGGGATGCACGCCCGTCTCGAGGAGCAGCGTGACGGCGCCCAGCACGGTCTGCGTGGCGAGCGTCATGGCGGTCGCCCGGTCGAGCCCCATCTTCACGCCGCCGTCCGCGAGCGACTCGATGACCACCGCCACGTAGGCGGGGCCCGAGCCCGACAGACCGGTCACCGCGTCCATCAGCTCTTCCTCGAGCACGACCACCTTCCCCACCGCGCCGAAGATCTCCTGCGCCGTCTCGAGATCGCCGTCCTCGAGCCCCGTCGCTTTCGCGATGGCGGTGGCGCCCTGGAGCACGAGCGCGGGCGCATTCGGCATGACGCGGATGAGGCGCAGGCCCTTGCCCGCGCCGGCGCGGATCGCCGCGGTGGAGACGCCGGCCGCGATGGAGATCACGAGGTGGCGCTTCACCAGCGACGACGAGATCTCCCCGAGCACCGTCGTCATGATCTGCGGCTTCACCGCGAGCACGATTACGTCCGCCTCGCGCACGAGCTCGACGTTGCTCGCGGCGCCGCGCACGGCGTAGCGGCGCGTGAGCTCGGCGAGCCGATCGCTCCGCGTGTCGGACGCGATCATCAGGTCGGCCGGCACCACGCTCGCGGCGATGAGGCCCCTGATGAGCGCCTCGCCCATGTTGCCGCCGCCGACGAAGCCGACGCGCTTGCCCTTGACGCTCACGGCGTTGCCAGAGGGGGTTTGTCCAAAGGCGCGCGCGGTCCAAAGATCGCCGTGCCGACGCGCACCATGGTGGCGCCTTCCTCCACCGCGACCTCGAAGTCCCCGCTCATGCCCATCGACAGCTCGCCGAGGTTGTGGCGCTTGGCGAGGTCGCGCAGCGTGCGGAACGCCGGGCGGGACTCTTCCGCGCGCTCGACCACGGGCGGGATCGCCATCAGGCCGCGCACCTCGAGGTGCGCCATGCCCACGATCGCGTCGAGCGCGGCCGCGACGGCGTCGGGAGCGAAGCCGCTCTTCTGCGGCTCCTCGGCCACGTTCACTTCGAGCAGGACGTGGACGGGGCGGCCGGCCCGCCGGTCGATTTCGCGCGCGAGGTCGAGCCGGTCGATCGAGTGGATGACGTCGAAGATCGCGAGCGCGTCCTTCACCTTGTTCGTCTGGAGATGGCCGATGAGATGCCATGGCACCGGGCGGCCGAGGGCGGCGACTTTCGCCTTGGCCTCCTGCACGCGGTTCTCGCCGAGGGCGGACGCGCCGGCCTCGATCGCCTCGCGAATACGCTCGATCTCGACGGTCTTGGAGACGGCGATGAGGAGCACGTCGTCCGGCCGCCGCCCGGCGCGCTCAGCCGCCGCCGCGATCCGTTCGCGGACGCGCATCAGACCGGCGCGGATGTCGTGCAT
>JBGOTH010000671.1:0-2510 GCA_041476345.1 Methylomirabilia bacterium | reverse complement strand
CGGACGGACGCGGAGCTCGGTGCGGCGATCGATGGACGAAGCGCTGCCGCTCTCGCGCGGCGGCCGGCTCCCGATGCGTGGGCGCCGGTCGAAGTCATCTGCCATCTTCGCGACAGCGAGGAGTCGTTCCTCGTGCGCTGCGGATTCATCCTCGCGATGGACGAGCCGCGATTTCCGCGTACCAATCCCGACCGGTGGGCGCAGGAGCGCCAGTATCTCCGTCAGGACGCGGGCGTGGCCGTCGACGCGTACCGCCGTCGCCGCGCCGAGATGCTGGCGCTGTTCGACGGGCTCGCGGCGGATGCCTGGCAGCGGGGCGGCGTGCACGTGGATTCGCGCGGCCGCCGCACGATCGACGAGTTCCTGTCGTTGATGGCGTGGCACGACGACAACCATCTCGATCAGCTCCGCCGGGCGCTCGCCGGCCGCTCGTGAGTCTTTTGCGCGTGGTACGGTAAGGCCGCCATGCTCCTCGTGATCGACGTCGGCAACACCAATACGAAGGTTGGGCTGTGCGACGACGCGGGGCTGCGCGTATCGTGGACGCTCTCCACCCGCCGCGAACAGACCGCCGACGAGTACGGCCTCTTTATCGAAGCACTGATGCGCTCGAGCGGCATCGAGCCGTCTCAGGTCACCGCGGTCGCCATCTCGAACGTCGTGCCGCCCGTGCAGCAGGCGCTCGAGTGGATGTCGGAGAAGTACTTCAAGGTGTCGCCGCTCACGGTGACGGGCGCCGACAGCCCGATGCCGCTGGATGTGGACGAGCCGCGCGAGGTCGGCCCCGACCGCATCGTCTCGTGCGTGGCCGCGCGCGCGATCTACGGCGCGCCGGTGATCGTCGTCGACCTCGGCACCGCGACGCGCTTCGACTGCGTGAACGCGCGCGGCGCGTTCGTGGGCGGCGCCATCGCGCCCGGCATCGGCGTGGGCATCGACGCGCTCGTCAACCGGGCGGCGCGCCTCTTCCGTGTGGAGATGGTGCGTCCCGAGACGGCGATCGGGCGCAACACGATCACCAACATCCAGTCCGGGATGATCTTCGGCTTCGCGGGACTGGTCGACGGGCTCGTGGAGCGCATGAAGGAAGAATTGGCGGGCGTGTCGACCGTGGTGGGCACGGGCGGCCTCGCGTCGCTCATCGCGGGGGCGTCCCGCACCATCCAGCACGTGAACGGCGACCTCAAGCTCGAAGGCCTGCGGCTCGTGTGGGTGCGCAGCCAGCGCGAGGGAAAATGACGACGACGCGCTCGAAGTGCGCTACACTGCTACCCGTCTGCTTCAGTTCTTCGTCTTAGTAGTAGACCGCTGCCTCCGGTCGCCTTCCGCATCCTGGAGCCTGCGCCTTTAATCACTCGCGGAAGACTGCCGAAAGGTTGTGTCATGTCGTTTTCTAATTTTGCTCTCCACCCGACCCTGCTCCGCGGGGTCGCCGACCTCGGCTTCGAGGTCCCCACCCCCATCCAGCGCGCCGCGATTCCGCCCGCGCTCGAGGGCCGCGACGTCCTCGCCTGCGCGATGACGGGCAGCGGCAAGACGGCCGCGTTCATGCTGCCGATCCTCCAGCGGTTCCTCACGGAAAAGAAGCGCGCCACGCGCGCGCTCATCCTGACGCCCACCCGCGAGCTCGCCGCGCAGATCGAGGAGCACACGCGCGGCCTCGGTCGCTATGCCGGTATCGGTGTCGCTTCCGTCATCGGCGGCGTGTCAGCGGGCCCGCAAGAGCAGGCGCTGCGCCGCGGCGTCGAGATCATCGTCGCGACGCCGGGCCGCCTGCTCGATCACCTGCGCAATGGCATCGCGAAGTTCGATCAGCTCGAGGTCCTCGTGCTCGACGAGGCGGACCGCATGCTCGACATGGGGTTCATCCCCGACGTGCGTCGCATCCTCGGCTATCTGCCGAAAAAGAGGCAGACGTTCTTCTTCTCCGCGACGCTGCCGGCGCCGGTGGTGCAGCTGTCGCGCGACATGCTGTCGACGCCCGTCGCCATCGACATCGAGCGGCCCGCCGCGCCCGCGACCGGCATCACGCACGCCGTCTATCCGATCGCCGGCGAGATGAAGTCGGCGCTGCTCGTCGCGCTCCTCAAGAAGGCGGAGCTCCAGAGCGTCCTCGTCTTCACGCGCACGAAGCACCGCGCAAACCGCCTCGCGGAATCGCTCGAGCGTCAGGGCGTTTCGACGGAGCGCATCCACGGCAATCGGTCGCAGGCGCAGCGCACCGCCGCGATGGCCGGCTTCAAGGCGGGGAAATTCCGCGTGCTCGTGGCCACGGACATCGCCGCCCGCGGCATCGACGTGACCGGGTTGAGCCACGTCGTGAACTTCGACGTGCCGAACGTACCCGACGACTACATCCACCGGGTGGGCCGCACGGCGCGCGCGGAAATGACCGGCGACGCCATCACGCTGGTGTCTCCCGAAGAGGAAGGCGATCTGCGGATGATCGAGCGCGCGATCGGGCGCCGGCTCGAGCGGTCGAAGCTCGAGGGCTTCGACTATTCGAAGCG
>JBGOTH010000670.1:0-2511 GCA_041476345.1 Methylomirabilia bacterium | reverse complement strand
GATCCTTGCGCTGTTAGGCTGGTGGATCAGCCGTGAAAAGCGACCTCACGTTCCCGAGGACGTCTGACAGGTATGGAAAGGCGCCGGCACGGCGGGCGCGCGTCACGGGGGATGGATCTGGCCCCGATCAAGTCCACGCGCATTTACGAGGAGATCGTCCGGCAGATCAGATCGATGATCGCGGAAGGGAGGCTCAAGAGCGGCGACCAGCTTCCGCCGGAGCGGGACCTGGCGGAGAAGTTCCTCGTGAGCCGCACCTCGGTGCGTGAGGCGTTGCGTGCGCTCGAGAGCGTCGGGCTCATCGAGATCCGTCCGGGTGAGGGAACGTTCGTGCGCGAGGTGTCGGTGGACGCGCTCGTCGAGCCGCTCGCCCTCGTGCTGCTGTCCCAGCGCGAGATGATCGGGGAGCTTTTCGAGGCGCGCCGGCTCCTCGAGCCCGTCATCGCGGGGCTCGCCGCGCGGCGCGCGACGAAGGAGGAAGTGCAGGAGATGGAGCGCCTCCTCGAGGAGCAGGCGAAGGAGATCGCCACGGGCCGCACCGGGCTGGCGCAGGATGCCGCGTTTCACGCGGCCATCGGGACCGCCGCTCACAACCGCGCGATCACCCGCATCGTCCACGCCGTGATGGATCTGCTTGGGCAGAGCCGCGAGGAGTCGATCAGCACTCCCGGGCGTCCCACCCGATCGCACGAAGACCACCGCCGGGTCCTTGCCGCCATCCGGACCGGCGATGCCCCCGCTGCGGAGCGCGCCATGCTCGATCACGTCGTGGCGGTGGAGGCGCTGGTCTTCAGAGAAGGGCGAAAGACTCCTTGACCCTGTCGCGAGCACCTGCGTATATTCAAGCGACCATGAAGCGCCTCAATTCGTTGCTGCTGCTAGGAGTCATTCTCCTGGTACTGCCGGGCCTGCCCGGAGCATCCGCGACCTAAGCGCGACTCGGATGCCACGGGCAGGATGACCGGCCCGTGGCGACGACGGCAGTTGAAGGCCACGGGCTGTACGATCCGTGGCCGATTTTTTTTAAGGGGGAGAGTTGCTCGAAACGGCAAGGCGGATGTTTGACAGTCGTGCGCTCCATCCTGTAGGATTAAAAGACTTTTTTAGTTCTCCAGGACAGGACCTTTGCCCATGACGACGAAATTCGTCTACTCCTTCGGCTCGAGCAGAGCCGAAGGGTCTTCCGTGATGCGGAACCTCCTCGGCGGGAAGGGCTGCGAGCTCGCCGAGATGACCAACCTCGGCATCCCGGTTCCTCCCGGCTTCACCATCACGACGCAGGCGTGGGCGCACTACAACCGCTCCGGGCGTCGGTTTCCCGACGGGCTCTGGGATCAGGTTGCCGCCAGCCTCGAAAAGCTCGAGCGGGAGGCGGGTCTGGTCCTCGGCGATCCGCAGCGTCCGCTCCTCGTGTCGGTCCGCTCGGGCGCGCGCGTCTCCATGCCGGGCATGATGGAAACCGTCCTCGACCTCGGTCTCAACGACGCGACGGTACAAGGTCTCGCGGCGCGGACGAGAAACGAGCGATTCGCCTGGGACTGCTACCGGCGCTTCATCACGATGTTCGGCAACGTCGTCCTCGGCATCCGGCGCGACGCGTTCGATGAGCACCTCGAGGCGGCGAAGAAGCGGCTCGGCGTGGCCAGCGATCCCGAAGTGCCCGCGGCCGAGATGAAGAAGCTCACGCAGACGTACAAGGACATCGTGAGCGAGCGCACGGGCGCACCGTTTCCCGAGGACCCGAGAGAGCAGCTGCGGCTTGCCGTCCAGGCGGTATTCGACTCGTGGTTCGCGAAGAAGGCGATCGAATATCGCCGCATCCACGGCATTCCGGCCGACTGGGGCACGGCGGTGACGGTCATGGCGATGGTGTTCGGCAACCTCGGCGAGACGTCAGGGACCGGCGTCGGCTTCACACGTGATCCGCGCACGGGGGAGCGGGGTTTCTACGCCGAGTTCCTCGCCAACGCGCAGGGTGAGGACGTTGTCGCCGGCATCCGCACGCCCGAGCATATCGACGACCTCAAGCGGCGCATGCCGGCGATCTACGACGATCTGCTCGCCATCGCCGACCGCCTCGAGCGCCATTACAAGGACATGCAGGACATCGAGTTCACGATCCAGGAGGGAAAGCTCTACCTCCTGCAGACGCGCTCGGGCAAGCGGTCGGCACGCGCGGCGGTGCGCGTCGCCGTCGATCTCGTCAACGAGACCGTGATCGACCAGCACACGGCGCTCCTGCGCGTGCACCCGCGCGAGCTCGCGAAGCTTTTCGTGCCGAACCTTGATCCGCGCGACAAGGAGCAGGCGCTCGCGGACGGCCGCCTGCTCGCCCGCGGCTTGCCCGCCGCGGCGGGCGGGGCCGTGGGGCACGTCGTCTTCGATGCCGACCGGGCGGTCGAGCTCGTGCGGGATGGCCAGCGCGTGATCCTGGTTCGGCCGGAAACCTCGCCCGAGGACATCGCGGGCATGTACGCCTCGGAGGGCATCGTCACCGCGCGCGGTGGACGG
>JBGOTH010000669.1:0-2513 GCA_041476345.1 Methylomirabilia bacterium | reverse complement strand
TTCGACAACCTGAAGGACGCGTTCGCGGGCGAGTCGCAGGCGAACCGCCGGTACCAGTACTTCGCGCGGATCGCGGACATCGAAGGATTTCCCGACATCGCGGGACTGTTCAAGGACACGGCCGACGCGGAGACGGGCCACGCCTTCGGCCACCTGGACTTCCTGAAGCAGGTGGGCGATCCCGCGACGGGCGAGCCGATCGGCAAGACTGAGCTGAACCTCAAGGCGGCCGTCGCCGGCGAGACCTACGAGTACACGCAGATGTACCCGGGCATGGCCAAGACGGCGCGCGACGAAGGATTCCCGGAGCTGGCCGAGTGGTTCGAGACGCTCGCCAAGGCCGAGAAGTCGCACGCGGGCCGGTTTTCGAAAGGGCTCACGCAGGTCGCGGGCAAAGACCCGGCGGACGCGATCTGACGTACCGGGCTGCGTGCGGGCTCGCACTCGGCGGTCGCGTGCAGGCCGCACGCGGCCCTCTGCGCCAGGCGACTTCCACCGGACCTTAGACACCCGCCAGCATGAATACGTTCGACATACGGAAGCCTGAATTCTGGGACCGGGGCGATGTCGACGGCGAGCTGCGACGCGTCTACGACATCTGCAACGGGTGTCGCCGATGTCTCTCGCTGTGTCCGTCGTTCAAGGTGATGTTCGACCGTCTCGACGTCGACGCGGTCGACGGCGACGTCGGGAAGCTGCCGGCGCCCGACGTCAAAGAGGTCGTCGACCTCTGCTACCAGTGCAAGCTCTGCTATAACCACTGCCCGTACACGCCGCCGCATCGATGGGCCGTCGATTTCCCGCGCCTCATGCTGCGGGCTCGGGCATCGGAGGCACGCGTCGGGGGCGTCAGTCTCCAGGACCGGATGCTCGGCAACACGGACCTCGTCGGGAAGCTGGGAAGCCTGATGGCGCCGCTCTCCAACTGGATGAACGAGCTCGCCGCGCACCGGGCGTTGCTGCAGGCGGTGATCGGCATCCACAAAGATCGCAATCTCCCTCGTTTCCACCGCGAGACCTTCAGCAAATGGTTCGGCAAGCGCAGGAAAGCAACGGCATCGACGACGAGCTCGACCCCCGAGCGGGCGGGCGAAGCCCGGGAGCCCGCGAGTCCAACGTCGCCCGCGAGTTCAGAGCCGCCCGCGAGTCCAAAGATTGCCCTCTTCGCGACGTGCACGGTCGAGTACAACAATCCCGATATCGGGCGGGCGGCGGTCGCCGTGCTCGAAAAGAACGGCGTCGACGTGAGCCTTCCCGTCCAGCGCTGCTGCGGCATGCCGTACCTCGACGGCGGCGCCATCGAGGAGTGTCGGGCGCTCGTGCGCGACAACGTGCGTACGCTCGCAGAGGCCGTCCGCGAAGGGTGCCTGATCGTGTCGCCGGGGCCGACCTGCAGCTACATGCTGAAGCAGGAGTACCCGTGGCTCGACGGCTCGGAGGACGCGAAGCTCGTCGCGAGCCACACCCGTGACCTCTTCGAGTACCTGGCGGGCCTTCACGCGCGCGCCGCGCTCGACACGCGCTTCACGCAGCCGGTCGGCGACGTGACCTACCACGTGCCGTGTCACCTCCGCGCGCAGAACATCGGCACGAGGTCCGCCGACGTCCTGAGGTTGATTCCGAACACGACGGTGAGCGTCGTCGAGCGGTGCTCGGCGGTCGACGGCACGTGGGGCTTCAAGAAGGAGTACTACGAGCTGTCGCTGAAGGTGGCCCAGCCTCTGTTCGATGCGGTGAACGAAGGCGGGCCCGTCATCGCGACCGATTGTCCGCTGGCCGCTCTGCAGATCGGGCAGGGGACCGGCAAGAAGGCGCGGCACCCTATTCAGGTCCTCGCCGACGCGTACGGGCTCACGCCATGACGCCGATCGCCCGCTCCGAGATCCTGAACCTCTACGAATACGAGATCGTGCGCGAGCCGCGGCGGCAAGAGGTCATCGCCCTCAAGCGGTACCGGCGGGTGACGGTCGGGCGCTACCTGTCGTTCGTGTTCGAGAATCGCGCCACCGTGTGGTTCCAGATCCAGGAAATGGTTCGCGCCGAGCGCATCGTCGACGACCGGAAGGTCGCGGACGAGGTGACGGTCTACAACGACCTGCTGCCGGGACCGGGCGAGCTCGCCGCGACGATGTTCATCGAGATCAGCGCCGGGGCGGCGATCAGGCCGGTTCTGGATGCGCTCCTCGGCATCGACACGCGCGACTACGTCCGGATGGAGGTGGGGCCGCACGTCATCGTCGGCCGCTTCGAGACCGGTCACTCCGACGAGGAGCTGGGAAAGCTGAGCGCGGTGCACTTCGTGCGCTTCGCGCTCCCGCTCGAGGCGCGCCGCGTGTTCGCGGGGTCGCCGGTGACGCTGATCGTGGATCATCCGAGCGAACGTGCCCGCACGGTGCTGTCCCCGGAGACGAAAGCGAGCCTGGCCGAGGATCTCGCGTGAGGGGAAGTACCGCGGTGCTGTGTGCCGTCTTGGCGGGTGGACTTCTCGCCGCCTGCTCGGAGGAGCCGTTCAC
>JBGOTH010000668.1:0-2525 GCA_041476345.1 Methylomirabilia bacterium | reverse complement strand
AGCGGTGTGGGGACGAGGCGAACGCGTGTGTAGTGACCGAACACGCTACCCAGGACGGTGACGATCTGGAGGAACGTCGCCGCTTTGCCCGCCCACGTCGGGCGCGGGTAGATGCGGGCGCCGACCATGTGGACCAGCAGCGTCCCGAGAGCGAGAAACGCGTCGCGACTCAGCACCACCGCCGTGATCCAGAACGGCAGGACCTTGAGCCACGTGAGCGTCACGAAGGACGCGGTCAACAGGATCTTGTCGGCGAGCGGGTCAAGGAAGGCGCCGAGCCGGCTCTGCATTCCCTGGCGCCGCGCCACCCAGCCGTCGAGCACGTCGGTGACGGCGGCAGCCGCAAAGACGGCGACGGCCGCTCCCGGCTTCCGGTAGACGAGGAGCGTCACGAAGACGGGGACGAGAAAAATGCGCAGCACCGTAAGACAGTTCGCGAGTCCCATGTCAGATCAGTCAGTTTACCGCGATCGCCGCCGGTGGCAGCACCGCTTCGATCGCCGCGCGCAGGCTCTCCATCCCCTGCCCGGTCGCGGCGGACACGGCGGCCGCGCGTGGGCGCGATGCCATCAGCGTCTCGAGGCTCTTCTCCGACTCGACGCGATCCATCTTGTTGAGGACGAGCACGGTCGGGCGATCGGCGACGCCCAGCTCTTCGAGGAGGCTTTCCACGGCCGCCATCTGATCGTCGAGGGCGATCTGGCTCGCGTCGACCACGTGGAGCAGCGCATCAGCGTCGGACAGCTCCTCGAGAGTCGCGCGGAAGGCGGCCACCAGCTCGTGGGGCAGCTTGCGGATGAACCCGACCGTGTCCGTGAGGATGAACGGCGTGTGCCCGGTGCCGTTCACGAGCCGCGCGGCGGGATCGAGCGTCACGAAGAGCTGGTCCGCCGTGTGGAGCTGCGCGCCCGTGAGCCGATTCATCAGCGTCGTCTTCCCGGCGTTCGTGTAGCCGACGAGCGCCACGACCGGCACGCCGTTGCGGCGCCGGCCCTTGCGCTGCAGCCGCCGGTGAACCTGCACCCCTTCGAGATCTCGACGGATCTTCTTCACGCGCCGCTGGATGATCCGCCGGTCCGACTCGAGCTGGGTCTCGCCGGGGCCTCGCGTGCCGATGCCGCCGCCGAGCCGTTCGAGATGCTTCCACTGACCGACGAGGCGCGGTAGCAGATACATCAGCTGGGCCAGCTCCACCTGGAGCTTGCCTTCGCTCGTGCGCGCGCGCTGGGCGAAGATGTCGAGGATCAGCGCCGTACGATCGACGACCTTGAGGCCCATGGCCTCGGAGATGTTGCGCTCCTGCACCGGCGACAGGACATCGTCGGACACGAAGAGACTCGCGCCCTGGGCCCGCGCCAGCTCGCCGATCTCGTCGATCTTCCCGCGCCCGAAGTACATGGCCGACGACGGCGACGGCCGCTCCTGGACGATGCGCGCGACGACCTCGCCCCCTGCGGCGCCGACGAGGGCCGCCAGCTCGTCCAACGACTCCTGCACCTGGAAGCGGCGCTGGCTCGGCAGGCGCACCGCTCCGATCACCGCGCGCTCACGCCGCCGCTGCTCGATCACGTATCCGGTCCGATGCCCGTTCTTCAGTGGAGTCCTCCTTCCCGGAGCCGCATCTCGATGAGGCCGGCGATGGTCTCCGCGTCCGTCGATGGTGTCACGTGTCGCCATTCGATGTCGGGCTCTCGCATGAACCAGGTCGCCTGCCGCTTGGCGTAACGCACGGTGTCGCGCTGCATGAGCTGCACGGCCGTCGGCGCATCCAGCTGACCTCGCACGACGCGCACGAACTCGCGGTAGCCGATGCCCTGCAGCGCCGGCAGGTCCGGATCGTATCCGCGGGCCAGCAGGGCCTCGACTTCGTCGGCCAGGCCGGACTTCGCCATCGTCGCCGCCCGCGCGCGGAGCCGCTCGGCGAGTGCCTCCCGCTCCATCGTCAGGCCGATGTAGATGAGGTGATAGGTTGATATGGCGGATGAAGCGCCAGGGCCCGAGGCCCACGTCCCCGTCCCCGACCCAGGCGCGCCGATGTCTGTCGTCCCTCCACGAACTTTCTCCAGCGCGCGCATGACCCGCACCTGATCGTTTGGATGCAGGCGTTGCGCCATTTCCGGTGCTGTCGCTACGAGCCGCGCGTGGAGCGCCGCCCGGCCCTCACGTGTTGCCACGCCGGCGAGCTCACGTCGAAACTCCGGGTCGGCCGGCGGCGCCGGATCGAGGCCCCACAGCAACGCGCGGATGTAGAGCCCCGTCCCGCCTACGACAACGGGCAGACGGCCGCGACGATGAATGTCGGCGATGGCGTCCGCGGCGTCCCGACGGAAGCGCGCCGCCTGGTAGCGGTCGTCGGGATCGACGATGCCGATCAAGTGGTGTGCGACGGCCCCCCGCTCGGCAGCCGTAGGCTTGCCCGTGGCGACGTCCATGAAGCGATACACCTGCCGCGAGTCGGCGCTCACGACTTCGAGCGGCACGCGCGATCCGAGAGCGACGGCAGCGGCGGACTTTCCCACACCGGT
>JBGOTH010000667.1:0-2530 GCA_041476345.1 Methylomirabilia bacterium | reverse complement strand
CGTGTTGTAGATGCGCAGCATCTCCGTCGACGCTTCGATGTCGTTCAGCTTGCCCGCGGCGGCGAGCACACCGTAGATGACTTCCGCGTCGACGCCGTCGCGATCCATCTCCTTGATGCGAAGATCGGGATCCCCGGGACGCCGGATGCCCTTCGCGCCGTCGGTGTAGAGGCCGGTCGACGCCATCACGTCGACGCGCAGCTGACTCCCCGGCACGTACTTCGTGCCGCCGGAACCCACGCCGCCCACGAAGCCGAAGGTCGCGCCGTTCTTCGCGACCCACTTGGGACCGTCGGGGCCGTCGGCGACGTACGGCATGCGGTCCTTCAACGCCGCGGAGGCTTCCGACACGAAGAGATCGGGCGGCAGCCAGATCATGTCGAGATGACAGTCCGCCGAGATCCGGTTATAGCGCATGGAGTCGCTCCTGTCGGCGCACGTCGTTGATGACCTCGAGCACGCGGGTGTGCAAGCCCGGGTACTCGATCCCGAACTCCTTGGTGAGGCGGCTGTTGTCGACGAGGTAGTTGCCCGACTCCTCGCGACCTCCGTCCTTCGCGAACGTGATCTGCGCGTCCGGGAGAAATCCGCGCACGATATCCGCCAGCTCACCCAGGCTAATGGGGATCCCGCCGGAGTTGTAGAGAGAGTGGCGCGGCGCATCGGCGAGCAGGATGCGGGCGAAGACTTCCGCCATGTCTTCCACGTGAATCAGGAGACGCATGAGGCCTTTTGCGGGCAGGTGGACTGGTTTCCCGCGCGCGGCCTCCGTCATGATCAGCACGTGGTCCGTCGAGCCACGGACCTTATCGGGACCGGTGACATTGGCGGGACGCACGCCCGTGATCGACATGCCGTAGTTCTTGATGTACTTCGCCGCCTGAAACTCGTTGAACCTCTTGTGCATCGCGTATTGGCTGGTGCCGAAGACCGGATCGTCCTCGGTCGCCGGCCGATCGCCGAAATTGCTCTGCTGCCCGCTCACCGCGATCGAGCTCGCGTACACCACCCGCTTCACGCCGGCGAGGCGCGCGGCCTCGAAGCAGTTGTCCATGCCGAGGATGTCGAGGCGCATGACCTGGTGCGGGTTGCCCTCGCCCGCCCCGAGCCCGTAGGCGAGATTGATGAGCCGCTCCGGCTTGACATCGAGCACCGTCCGCATCACGTCCTCGAACTGCGTGACGTCTCCGCGCATCACCGGCGCGCCGATCGGCACGTCGGCAAACGCCGCGGCGCCGGGATTCAGGTCCATGCCGACCACGGTTTCGCCGCGCGCGATCAGCTTCCTGATGAGCCGCGGGCCGATAAAGCCGGTGGCGCCGATGACGAGGATCGACATGGCCTACGTGCTCGCCGTCGCGAACAGCTGCTCATGACGCCTGACCTGTTCGTTGTAGTTGTCGCGATAGCGATCGCTGACCTGCTGATGGACGGCAAGCGCGGCCACATCGCGCTCGGCCGCCGGCGGGTCGATGAGATCGAAGTGCTCGTATGTGTCTTCCCCGCGGACCAGCATCGCCCGGCAGCGGACGGGGCCATTCGCTCGAACATGGGTCGGGATGTAGTTCAGCCCGATCCCAATCCGCCGGTGCGACGCATTGTTGGGCGCAGACCGGTGCACCGCGAGCTCATGGTGCAACGAGAACGACCCCGCGGGGAGCGCCATCGCCACGGGGCTCGTCTGATCGAACGTCTCCATGATCGTCTGCCCGGCGCGATTGATACTGTTCGCCAACCCAAGAGCGGCGTGGCGCAGCTGCCGGGGCGCGCCCCGGAAGGACAGCTGTTCCATGCACCCGGCGTCCTGGCTCGCATCCGTCAGCGCGACCCAGGCACAGACCTCCTCATGCGGCTCCAGACCGAAATAGGTGCCGTCCTGGTGCCAGGCGGCGAAGGTCGGTGAATGCGGCTCCTTGATGAAGAACGTGCTGGTCCAGACGAGGATGTTGGGGCCGATCACGTCCTCGACGGCGTCCAGGATGCGCGGATGGCGGATCAGGTCATTGAACCAGGGCGAATGGGCATAGGCGTGGGAGCGCCATTTGATCTCCGCCGCGCCGACGGGCGAGCCGAGCTCCGTCTCGAGCCGCCCAAGGCCGGCGAGGCAGGTCGCGACTTCCACCGGCGTCAGGGCCGGGATGGGAAAGAGGAAGCCGTTGTCGCGATACGAGTCCACCTGTTCCCGGGTGAGTGCCTTCATTAGCGTCCTCTCTAGGCGTCCGGGACCTTCGTGGATTGCCACGCGGTCATGCGCCAGGCGCCGCCGGCCTTCACGTAGACGGCCAGGTACCGGATCGTGAAGCGCTGCTCCTTGCCCGCGCTCTCCACGTGCATCTCCGAGATGCCGTTCACGATGCCGACGTCGCCGTGCACGCGGGCCGTCCGCTCTCGGGCGGCGATCCCGCGGTAGTGCGGCTTGCCGGCTTTGAGGTTGCCGGTGTGCTCGGCCTTGCTCTCGCGCCGCGCCGTCGAGTGCACGTAGATCAGGTCATCGGCGAGCGTGGCGTCGAGCGCCGCCCAATCTTCTTTG
>JBGOTH010000666.1:0-2531 GCA_041476345.1 Methylomirabilia bacterium | reverse complement strand
GGCGATTGCAAGGTCGTCGCGTTCGACGCCGGCATCAAGCTGAACATCCTGCGCCAGCTCGCGACGGCGGGCTGCGACGTGACAGTCGTGCCCGCCTCGACGCCGGCGGCGGCGGTGCTGGAGATGAAGCCCGACGGCGTGTTCCTGTCCAACGGGCCTGGTGACCCCGAGGCCGTGCCGTATCTCGTCGACGCCGTGCGCGAGCTGCTCGGCAAGGTGCCGGTGTTCGGCATCTGCCTCGGGCACCAGATCCTCGGGCTCGCCGCGGGCGGGCGCACGTACAAACTCCCGTTCGGCCATCACGGTGCGAATCATCCCGTAAAAGATCTCGCGACGGGCAAGGTCGAGATCACGGCGCAGAACCACGGCTTCTGCGTGGACCCGAAATCCGTCGCGAAGAACGGCTGGGAACCGAGCCACGTCAATCTGAACGACAACACGTGCGAGGGTCTGCGGCATCGCGAGTGGCCGGTCTTCTCCGTGCAGTACCATCCCGAAGCATCCCCGGGCCCGCACGACGCGAGCTATCTGTTCCACCGCTTCAAGGACTTGATGAAGAGCAAAAACATTTGACGGCCATGGGCCGTCAAGGTCCAAAAGGAGGCTGATCACCGCCTATGCCGAAGTACCTGATCTCCTATCGGAAGACCGAAGGCGCCGGGCACAAGCCCGAGTGGGCGTCGTTCACCGCGTCGAGCGACGTGTCGCTCGAAGCGCACGCGGTGCGCGAACGCGTGAACAAGCGCATGAGCGTCTTCGGCGAGCAGTTGTGGGGCAACGGCGAAGTCGGGTGGGTCGGCGAAGGCCGGCTCGACGACGTGCTCTACAAGCGCGAGGAAGCCGCGCCGGATATCTCGGTCGTGTACGGACTGGTGGAGGAGTAAAGCCCGCGTGCCGAAGCGCACCGACATCAAGAAGATCCTGATCATCGGCTCCGGCCCGATCGTCATCGGGCAGGCGTGCGAGTTCGACTACTCCGGCACGCAGGCGTGCAAGGCGCTGCGCGAAGAAGGCTTCGAGGTCGTGCTCGTGAACTCGAACCCGGCCACGATCATGACCGACCCGGAGACGGCCGACCGTACGTACGTCGAGCCGATCACGCCGGAGTTCGTGGCGCGGATCATCGAGCGCGAGCGGCCCGACGCGCTCCTGCCCACGCTCGGCGGGCAGACGGGTCTCAACACCGCCGTCGCGCTCGCGGACGACGGCACGCTCGATCGCTTCGGCGTCGAGCTGATCGGCGCGAAGCTGCCCGCCATCAAGAAGGCCGAGGACCGCGAGCTGTTCAAGGCCGCGATGCAGAAGATCGGCCTCGAACTCCCGCGCTCGGCGAGCGTGAAGAGCGTCGAGGAAGCACGGGCCGCCGTCGCGAAGACCGGCTACCCCGCCATCATCCGCCCGTCGTTCACGCTGGGCGGCACCGGCGGCTCGATCGCGTACAACCCCGAGGAGCTGGACGACGCGATCCGCTGGGGCCTCCAGCAGTCTCCCGTCGGCACGGTGCTGGTCGAGGAGTCCGTGATCGGCTGGAAGGAGTTCGAGCTCGAGGTCATGCGCGACCTCGAGGACAACGTCGTCGTCATCTGCTCGATCGAGAACGTCGACCCGATGGGCGTGCACACGGGCGACTCGGTGACCGTCGCCCCCGCGCAGACGCTGACCGACAAGGAATACCAGCTCATGCGGGATGCCGCGATCGCGATCATCCGCGAGATCGGCGTCGAGACGGGTGGCTCCAACATCCAGTTCGCGGTCCATCCCGACGACGGGCGCCTCGTCGTCATCGAGATGAACCCGCGCGTGTCGCGCTCGTCGGCGCTCGCGTCGAAAGCGACGGGCTTTCCGATCGCGAAGATCGCCGCGAAGCTCGCCGTCGGCTACACGCTCGACGAGCTCCGGAACGACATCACGAGAGAAACGCCGGCCTGTTTCGAACCGGTGCTGGACTATTGCGTCGTCAAGTTCCCGAGATGGGCGTTCGAGAAGTTTCCGGAAGCCGATCCGACGTTGACCACGCAGATGAAGTCCGTCGGCGAGGCGATGGCGATCGGGCGCACGTTCAAGGAAGCGCTGCAGAAGTCGATCCGATCGCTCGAGCAGGATCGCTGGGGGCTCACGCTCGACAGGCCGATCAGCAACGAAGACGAGCTGCGTCGCCTGCTCCGCATCCCCACACCGGAACGGATCTTCGCCATCGGGGATGCGTACCGCGCCGGCATGAGCACGATCGAGATCCACCAGCTCACGAAGATCGACCCATGGTTCCTCGAGAACATGCGGGAGATCGTCGACTTCGAGCCGGAGATCGCGAGCGCCGGGCTCGCGGACGCGGACGTGTTGCGAGTCGCAAAGCAGATGGGCTTCGCGGACCGGCGTCTCGCCCAGATCACGAAGTCTTCGGAAGCCGACGTGCGCGAGGCGCGGAAGCGCCACGGGATCCGCGCGACCTTCAAGACCGTGGACACGTGCGCGGCGGAGTTCGTCGCGCACACGCCCTACCTCTACTCCACGTACGAGGAGGAGGACGAGGC
>JBGOTH010000665.1:0-2534 GCA_041476345.1 Methylomirabilia bacterium | reverse complement strand
TCGAGCAACGCGTCGGCCTGTCGCACGACGGCGTCGGTCACGCCGTCGTGGCCGACGTGCAGGGTTGCCGCGAGAGCCTGCCCGAGCGCGCGGAGATGGCGCCGCTGCTTTCCGCTGAGCGTGTCCACGATCGTCAGCCCGCGAGCGATTCGATCGCCCGCACCTCGTCGGGGGAAAGCGTCACGGCGCGGCTGGCCAGATCCTGCGTCATGTGTCCGACATCCGTGGTCCCGGTGAGCGGCAACATCCCGACCGCCTGCGCGAAACGGAACACGACCTGGGCCGGGGTGGCGTCGTGGGCCTCGGCAAAATCGGTGAGGTGGTGCACCACTTCCGGGTTCGCGGTAAGCAGCGAGAAACCCTGGTAGACGATCGTTCGATCCGCGCAGAACGATCGCACATCGCGGTCCCACCCGAAGCGCGCGAAGCACCGGTTCTGAACGAACGCGGGCATCTCGGCGCCGGTGGCCGCCAGTTGCTCGAGGTGTCGCAGGGACACGTTGCTCACGCCAAGGAGCTGTGTGCGCCCGGCATCACGTTCCTTCACCATCGCGGCCCAGACCTCGACGTCGTCGGGGCTCCAGCCCTGGCCCGAGGCGGGGCCGTGCAGCACGTAACTGTCGACGTGGTCGGTGCCGAGGTGCTCGAGCGAGCTGGCCATCGACTGCGCGACCTGCGCGGACAGAGCGGCCGTCGGATCGTACGGCAACCGGTGGTCCTGGCCGGCCTGGTACGTGAACTTCGTCTGGAGGAACAGGTCCGCGCGCGTGACCACGCCCGCGCGATAGGCGGCCGCGAGCCCCTGCCCGACGCCGGCCTCGAAGTAGTGTCGCCGCTGGTTCGCGGTGTCGATGCCCCGGAAGCCCGCCCGGAGCGCCTGCTCGATGAGGGCCGGCGTCCGGTCTTCCTTCCAGGCGGTGCCGTAGAGGAAATCAGGAAGCTGCACGAGCCCGAGTCTACCTTGACGACGCGCCCGCGGCGGGAGCAGGATGCGCCCGGAGGCTGTGATGGAGATTCGACGTCTGGGGCAACAGATCGGTGTCGAGGTCCGCGGAGTCGACGTGAAGACGCTCGATGACGCGGGCTTCGCCGCGATGTACCGCGCGTGGCTCGACGGGAACATCCTCGTCGTGCGCGACCAGGAGCTCGAGATCGACGACTTCCTGCGCTACAGCCGTCGCTTCGGCGTCGTGGTGCCGCATCCGTCGAAGTCGACGCGCCACCCGAACTATCCCGAGATCACCATGCTCGGCGTCAACAAGTTCGCGCCGGACGGCACGCTCGACGACAAGATCTATCGGCGCGGCGCGGAAGGATGGCACACCGACGGCGCGTACGATCAGGAGCCGTTCAAGGCGACCCAGCTCTACGCGGTGGCGGTGCCAAGCCGGGGCGGCGACACGTTCTTCGCCAGCATGTACGCGGCGTACGACGCGCTCCCGCCACGTCTGAAACAACGCCTCGACGGACGCAACGGCGTCTTCACGTACGGCGGCCGCCGAAAAGCGCAGGCGCTGCTCAACCCGGAGGACCGCGACTGGACGCCCGTCGTCCATCCGATCATCCGCACGCATCCCGAGACGAAGCGCAAAGGGCTCTACTTCGATCCCGGAAAGATCCTCAGCATCGAGGGCGTCGCCGCGTCGGAGAGCGACGCGCTGATCGAGGAGCTCACCGAGCGCATGATCCAGCCCGAGGGCGAGTATCACCACAAGTGGCGCAAGGGCGACATCGTGATCTGGGACAACCGCTGCTCGTACCACAAGGCCGCGGGCGATTACCCGCCGGAAGAAGACCGCATCCACTGGCGCGTGTCGATCAAGGAGCAGTAGACCATGGCGAAGGGCACGCTGATCGCGGCGATGAGAATCGCGAACGTCGCCGCGGACGAATTCCACGACTGGTACGACACCGAGCACCTGCCGGAACGGCAGCGCGTGCCGGGCTTCCTCACGTGCGAGCGCTGGATGGGCGTCGACGATCGGAACGTGTCGGTCGCCACGTACGACCTCGAGAGCGTCGCGGTGTTGAAGGGCGCCGCCTATCGGGCCATCGGCGGCAAGAACCTGTCGCCGTGGTCGAAGCGCGTCACGGGCCGCGTCGAGCGCATCATGCGCTACGAGGGCGATCAAATCCTGCCCGGGGACGAGCTCGCGCCCGCCCGGGCTCAGGGCCTGTTGCTGAACGCGATGAGCATCGCGCCCGAGCTCGAGGCCGACTTCAACGCCTGGTACGACAAGGAGCACATCCCCGCGCTCAGCGCCGTCCCCGGCGTTCTCAGCGCCCGTCGCTTCCGGTCGACGAGCGGAACCCCGAAGTACGTGGCGCTCTATCACCTCGCCACGCCCGAGGTGCAGGCTTCCGCCGAGTGGAACCAGGCGCGGCAAAGTGAGTGGACGAGCCGCATCGTCCCGCACTTCCGCGATCGGTTGCGCATCGTGTGCCGTCGCTACGTGCGAGGAAAGTAATGACGATCGTCGCGCGCATGCTCACGCAGGAGCAGGACGGCATTCCCGGATACATGGCGCATCCGG
>JBGOTH010000664.1:0-2539 GCA_041476345.1 Methylomirabilia bacterium | reverse complement strand
TCATCGCGGTCGGGCCCGCCGCGTCCCAGGTCGCGATCAAGCAGCTCGGCACGAACGGCGGCGGCTTCTTCAACGTGAACTCCGCGCACCCGTTCGAGAACCCGACGCCGCTCACGAATGTCCTCGAGATGCTCTCGATCCTCGTGATCTCCGGCGCGCTCTGCTACACGTTCGGCGTCGTGGTCGGCGACACCCGCCAGGGGTGGATCGTCCTCATCGCCATGACGATCCTGTTCGTCGGTCTCCTCGCCGTATGCGTGGTGGCCGAGCAGAACGGCGCCACCCTCGTGAAGCAGGGTGTCGATCACACCGCGAGCGCCCTGTCCTCCGGCGGCAACATGGAAGGCAAGGACGTGCGCTTCGGTATCGCGAGCTCGGCGTTGTGGGCCACCGCGACCACCTCTGCCTCGAACGGGTCCGTGAACGCGATGCACGACTCCTTCACGCCGATCGGCGGACTCGTGCTGATGGCGCTCATGCAGCTCGGGGAAGTGGTCTACGGCGGCGTGGGGTCCGGGCTGTACGGGATGCTGGTCTTCGCCATCATCGCGGTGTTCATCGCGGGGCTCATGGTGGGCCGCACGCCGGAATACCTCGGCAAGAAGATCGAGGCGTACGAGATGAAGATGGCGTCGCTGGTCATCCTCATCCCGCCCGCGGTGGTTCTGATCGGCACCGCCGTCGCGGTGGTGACCGCCGGTGGGAAAGCCGGCATCGCGAATCCAGGCGCTCACGGATTCAGCGAGATTCTCTACGCCTTCTCGTCGGCGGGAAACAATAACGGCAGTGCGTTCGCCGGCCTCAATGCAAACACGCCGTTCTACAACACGGCGCTCGGCTTCGCGATGCTGTTCGCGCGCTACTGGCTGGCCGTGCCCACGCTCGCGATCGCGGGCGCGCTCGCGGCGAAGAAGAGCGTACCGCCGAGCCTCGGAACGCTGCCCACACACACACCGCTGTTCGCGGCGCTGCTCATCGGCGTCGTGCTGCTCGTGGGCGCCTTGACGTTCATTCCGGCGGTGGCGCTCGGCCCGATCGTCGAGCACTTGAGTCTCGTTGGACGTTGATCACCCATGGTCACTGACATCAAGGCGCGTCCCATGTTCGAGCCCGCCATCATCCGGCAGGCCATCGTCGATTCGTTCCGAAAGCTGAGCCCCGCGCGACAGCTCCGCAACCCGGTGATGTTCGTCGTCTTCGTGGGCTCCATCCTGACCACGCTCCTGTGGATTCAGGCGCTCACGGGCAAGGGCGAGGCGCCCGCCGGGTTCATCCTCGCCGTGTCGGTGTGGCTCT
Organism: Methylomirabilia bacterium; assembly: GCA_041476345.1. Classification (GTDB taxonomy): domain Bacteria; phylum Methylomirabilota; class Methylomirabilia; order Rokubacteriales; family CSP1-6; genus VGLJ01. The sequence continues at coordinate 1,243 of JBGOTH010000664.1, read as the reverse complement.
GGTTCACGGTGCTCTTCGCCAATTTCGCGGAGGCGATGGCGGAGGGCCGCGGCAAGGCGCAGGCCGCCTCGCTCCGCAAAGCGCGGCGCGATGTTCAGGCGAAGAAGCTCGAGCGACGCGATCGGAGCGCCGGGGTCACCATCGTCTCCGCCACCAGCCTGCGCAAGGGCAACGTCGTCCTCGTCGAGGCGGGCGATTTCATTCCCGTCGACGGCACGATCGTGGAAGGCATCGCGTCCGTGAACGAGGCGGCGATTACCGGCGAGAGCGCCCCGGTCATCCGTGAGAGCGGCGGTGACCGCAGCTCGGTCACCGGCGGCACGCAGGTGCTGTCCGATTGGATCATCGTGGAAGTCACGGCGAATCCGGGGGAGGCGTTCCTCGATCGCATGATCGCGCTCGTCGAAGGAGCCAAGCGGCAGAAGACCCCCAACGAGATCGCGCTCGACATCCTGCTCGCGGCCCTGACGATCATCTTCCTGCTCGCGACGGCGACGCTCCTGCCGTATTCGCTCTACAGCGTCGAAGCGGCGGGGCAGGGGATGCCGATCACGGTGACCGTGCTCGTCGCGTTGCTCGTCTGCCTGATTCCGACCACGATCGGCGCGCTGCTGTCCGCGATCGGCATCGCCGGCATGGATCGCATGATTCAGAAGAACGTGATCGCGATGTCGGGCCGCGCGGTCGAAGCCGCGGGAGACGTCGACGTGCTGCTGCTCGACAAGACCGGGACGATCACGCTCGGCAACCGCCAGGCCACGGCGTTCCTTCCGGCGAACGGCGTGACGGAGGCGCAGCTCGCGGACGCCGCGCAGCTCGCGTCGCTCTCCGACGAGACGCCGGAGGGCCGCTCGATCGTCGTCCTCGCGAAGGAGAAGTACGCGATCCGCGAGCGGGAGATCGAAAAACTCGGCGCGACGTTCGTGCCGTTCACCGCGCAGACGCGGATGAGCGGGGTGAACCTGAACGACCGCCAGATCCGCAAAGGCGCGGCCGACGCCATCGAGGCCTATGTGAAACAGCTTGGGGGAGAGTTCCCGCCGGAGGTTCGCGGAATTGTAGACAAGATCGCCAAAGAAGGCGCCACGCCACTCGTGGTCGCGGATGGGGCGAAAATCCTGGGCGTCATCCAGCTCAAGGACATCGTGAAGGGGGGCATCAAAGAGCGGTTCGCGGAGCTCCGAAGCATGGGGATCAAGACGATCATGATCACCGGGGACAACCCGCTGACGGCCGCGGCGAT
>JBGOTH010000663.1:0-2542 GCA_041476345.1 Methylomirabilia bacterium | reverse complement strand
GCGGGCGAGCGCACGCCGGCCGCGCTGGCGCTCGCAGCGATCTCGCCTAGCCGCGCGGCAACAACACGCTCGTCCGGAAGACCGGCGGCTTCGACGACGAGCGCGGCCTCACGCGGATCGCGGCCGAGCGCGGTGAGCGATGAGACGATCGTGTCCAGCGACGCCACCGGCATGTAGAAGACGATCGTCCCCTCGACGCGCGCGAGGAACCCCCAGTCGAGTCCCTCCGGCAGCGCGCCGGTATGGCCGGTGCCCGTTGTCAGCACGAGCGTGGATGCGGCGCCGCGCTCGGTGAGCGAGATGCCCGCGCGCGCGGCCGCGGCCGTGGCGGCGGTGATGCCGGGCACGATCTCGAAGGGGATCCCGGCTACGCGCACGGCCTCGATCTCCTCGGCAAGGCGGCCGAAGATTCCGGGATCGCCCCCCTTGAGCCGCACGACGCGCCGATGACGCCGCGCCGCGGCGACGATGAGCCCATTGATCTGCGCCTGCCCGATGCACGGACGGCCCGGCACCTTGCCGACGTCGATGATCTCGGCGCTCGCCGGCGCCTCGTCCAGCAGCGCCTTCGGAATGAGGCGATCGTGAATCACCGCGTCGGCCTCGCGCAGGCGGCGCAGCGCCTTCATGGTGACGAGCTCCGGATCGCCCGGGCCGGCGCCCACGAACGCGATCACGCTTCGTCCTTGCGTTCCGCGCGCGGGAAGAACCGAACGAGGCGATCGAGGACCTCGGGCAATTCGTCGCACGGCACGTCTTCGAGGATGCGGAACCCCGCGCGCGGATCGGCGCCGCCGCGCCCGCCGACGAAGACGTGCACGCCGTCGACGATCGTGCCGTTCACCTTCACCTTGCAGCCCTGCAACCCGACGTCCGCGGTGTGGTGGTTGCCGCAGCTCGCCGGGCAACCCGACCACCGGATGGTGACAGGCCGGGTTGCTCCGCCCAGACGTGACTCGAAGTCACGCGTGAGCGCCATCGCGCGCGTCTTGGTGTCGATCAGCGCGAGGTTGCAGAAGTCCGTCCCCGTGCACGCGGTGGATCCTCGGTAGATCTCCGACGGGTTGTAGCGAAGCTCCTTGAGCAATTTCTCCTCGAGGAGTCCGCCGAGCTTCGCATCGGGCACGTGCGGGATCAGTACGTTCTGCTGCGGCGTCGTGCGCAGCTCGCCGCCGCCGTACTGCTCGGCAAGGCGCGCGAGCTCCATCAAGTGATCGCCGGTGATGCGCCCCACCGGCGTCTTGAGCCCGACGTAGCTGAGCCCGGCCTGCCGTTGGCGGTACACGCCGACGTGGTCGACGGTGCGCGCGCTGAGCGCGGGGCGTCCGGCGGGAGGCAGCTCGCGGCCCGTCCGTACCTCGAGCTCCTTGCGGAACTTCTCGATCCCCCACTCCGCGATCAGGAAGGCAAGTCGCGACTTGCTGCGTGCTTCGCGCGGACCATGATCTCGGAAGATCAGCGCGATGTCCGCGCAGAGCGACGCCGCCTCGTCGGGCCGCACGAAGACGTCGCACGGCGACGCGAAGACCGGTCCGCCGGAGCCCTGCTTACCGCCCACGGCCACGTTGAACCCGACGACCTCCACGCCGTCGATCGTCGCCACGGCCGGCGTCATCGCGATGTCCTGGGTCGCCGCGTCCGTGCAGTTGTCCGGGCACCCGGTGATCGTCACGTTGAACTTGCGCGGCAGGTTCGTGAACTCCTTGTTGCCGAGGAAGATCCGCTGGAACTCGGCGGCGATCGGCGCGGTGTCGACGAGCCCGCCCGGTGTGAGCCCCGCGGCGGGGCAGCCGACAATGCCGCGGATGTTGTCCATGCCGGTCTGCAGGCTCGAGAGCCCGACGGCTTCGAGCTTCGCAATGATTTCCGGAACTCTTTCAATGACCACCCCGCGCAGCTGGATCTGCTGGCGCGTGGTGACGTCCGCGATGTTCCCGGCGCCTTCCTTCGTGAGCGCGGCAAGCACGCGGGCCTGCGATGAGGTCAGGACGCCGTTCGGCATGCGCACGCGCATCATGAAGTGGCCGGGCGTCGGCCTGCGCATGAACACGCCCGCCCACTTGAGACGCTCCTTGTCGTCGTCGCCGACGGTGCGCCAGCCCTCGCGCGCGAACCGCGCGAGATCCTCGGTGACGTCGAGCCCGTCCTTCGCCGCCTTCAGCGCCTCGATCTTGTTCATGCTGGTGGAGGCAGCCGGCGCAGCCGCACCGCGCACGCCTTCAACTCGGGCTGGGCGGAGTGCGGATCGCGCGCGGAGATCGTGAGGTTGTTGGCACTCTTCCAGAAGCCGAGACGGCGGCCCCAGTGGAACGGCAGGAAGCACGTGCCCTCGCGAATCGTTACCGTCACACGACACTGCGCGACGGCCTTGCCCCGGCGCGAGGTGATCTCGACGAAATCGCCGGCGGCGACGCCGGCCGCGCGCGCGTCGCTCGGGTGCAGCTCGAGCAGCGGCTCGGGCGTGCGGGACATGAGCGCCGGCGCCTTGCCCGTCCGCGTGAGCGTGTGCCAGTGATCGCGCACGCGACCCGTCGTCAGCGTG
>JBGOTH010000662.1:0-2544 GCA_041476345.1 Methylomirabilia bacterium | reverse complement strand
GTGGACGATGCGGGTGATCGCACGGTTGTGAGCGGCGGTCCCGATGGCCGCGTGAAACGCGGCATCCTGCGCCAGCCCGGTGCGGCCCGTGGCGATCTCCTTCGCCTGCTCCTCGAGGATCCGTTGCATCTCCTGCACTTCGTCCTTCGTCGCTCGACGTGCGGCGAGGCCCGCGATCAAGGGCTCGAGCATGCGTCGCGCCTCGAAGAGCTCGCCGATCATCTCGCGCTGTGACAGAAGCACGAGGGCAAGCGGCTCAATGAGCGCGTCGACGGACACCTCACGCACGAACGTGCCTTCTCCGGGACGGATCTCGATGAGCCCGACGCTCTCGAGCGCACGCAGCGCCTCACGCACCGAGGTGCGGCTCACGAGGAACTTCTCCGCCAGATCCCGCTCCGGCGGAAGCTGGTCACCGCTCCTAAGCCGCCCTTCCGCGATCATCGATCGGATCTGGCGGACGATCTCCTCGTAAATCCGCGTCGACTTGATCGGGGCCAGATCCATCCCCCGTGACGCGCGCCCGCCGTGCCGGCGCCTTTCCATACCTGTCAGACGTCCTCGGGAACGTGAGGTCGCTTTTCACGGCTGATCCACCAGCCTAACAGCGCAAGGATCACGCCCAGACCAAGCGGCAACGGATGAAGATTGACGCTGAACCTCTGAAGGAGCGCAACGTCCCAGGGCTGCGCGATCGGCCAGTCATGAATGAATCGGTCCTCCAGAATCATTTGACCGGCGACCTTACCGAGAACCCCGCCGCCAAGCCAGACGATCCACGTGTAGCGGTTCATGAGGTGTGCGAGCCAGCCAGCCCCCCACACGACAATCGGCAGGGACAGTCCAATGCCGAACACGATGAGCAGAAGATCACCTCGCGCTGCCGCCGCGACCGCGAGTACGTTGTCGAGGCTCATCGTCACGTCGGCGACGATGATGATCCAGATCGCCTCCCACAGCGACGCGCCTCCTCGCACCTCGGATTCGACGCCGCTCTCCGATTGAACGAGCTTGAAGGCGATCCAAACGAGTAGCAAGCCCCCAACGAGCTTGAGGAAGCGCACCTCGAGCAGATACACGACGATGGCGAGGAACAGGAGACGGAGTACCACGGCGCCGGCGGCGCCCCAGATCTGTCCGAGCACCCGTTTTCGCTTTGGAAGCGTCCGAACGGCAAGAGCGATCACGAGGGCATTGTCTCCGGAGAGCAGAAGGTTCAGGTAGGCAATCTGGCCGAGACCAATCCAGAATGCCGCGTTCATCGCGAAGTCCATCGTGAAGACAGAGCCTCAGCGATCGTGATGAGCGCTGGCGCCGGCGGCAGGCGTCCCGCGCCACCGACGCCACCAGGGCGTGATCACGGGCAGGAGGAAGAAGAGCATCGCGACGACGGTGATCGCGCCCGCGATCGGCCGGACGAAGAAGATCGTGGGCGAGCCCTGGGACATGATGAGGCTCTGGCGGAGCGCGTTCTCGGCAAGGTCGCCGAGGACGAGCGCCAGCACGAGCGGCGCCAGCGGATAGTCCAGCTTCTTGAACACGTATCCCACGACCCCGAAGATCACCATGTACCAGATATCGAGCATGGAGTTGTGGACGGCGTAGGAGCCGACCGCGCAGATCACCACGATGAGCGGCGTGAGGATGGCGAAGGGGATGCGCAGGATGGCGGCCCAGAACGGCACGAAGGCCAGCACCATGATGACGCCGATGACGTTACCGGTGTACATGCTGGCGATCAGGCCCCAGACGAACTCCGGCCTCTCCGTGAAGAGGAGCGGCCCCGGCTGCAGGCCCCAGATGATCAGTCCGCCCAGCATGACCGCCGCGGTAGGTGACCCAGGGATCCCCAGGGTGATCATGGGCAGCATCGCGGCTACGCCCGCCGCGTGCGCGGCTGTCTCCGGCGCCACCACTCCTTCGAGCTCGCCCTTGCCGAAGCGCTCGGGGTGCTTCGAGAAACGCTTGGCGAAGGCGTAACTCATGAACGACGCCGGCGTCGCGCCACCCGGCTTGAATCCCATCCAGAAACCGATGAAGGAGCTCCGCACAAAGGTGCGCCAGTAGCGCGGCAGGATGCGCCACGTGTCGAGAACGACCCGCATGTTCATGGCCGTGGCGGTGCCCCGGAAGCTGAGCCCTTCCTCCACGGTCAGCAGGATCTCGCCGATGCCGAAGAGGCCGATGACGGCCACGATGAAGTCGAACCCCTTCATGAGCTCGGTGCTGCCGAACGTCATCCGCAACTGTCCCGTGACGATGTCGAGCCCCACCGCGGCGAGGATGAAGCCGATCAGGATCGACACGAGCGACTTGAGCGGGTTGCCTCCCCCGAGCCCCACGAAGCTCGAGAAGGTCAAGAGCTGGATGGCGAAGAACTCGGGTGGTCCGAACTTGAGCGCGATTTCCGCGAGCGGCGATGTACACGGCGGACGCGACATACAGGCCCACGAACTCGGTGGCTGCCACCATAGCGGCAGCGGGCACCAGCACCTTGAGAACGGGGCCGAGCTGTTCGCGCGTGACGAACGGCGCGCCCGCGCT
>JBGOTH010000661.1:0-2545 GCA_041476345.1 Methylomirabilia bacterium | reverse complement strand
TGGCTGAATGGCTTGACGGGGAACCCGAAGTCCCGACTGGGCCCTGGTTCAAACGCTTCTCCGGGATGACCGCGTGCGGCGAGGGCGATTTGATCAAGACCTTCCTGCTCCCTGGACAAAGCCCGAAGGGAACGCCTGTCAGATAGCTGGTACGGCTGATCGGCGGAGCTTGAGCAGCGCGCTACTGTCGATGGAGAGCGGAGGTCGACTTCTACCGACAAGCGTCGAAGATTCGATACACCCCGCTTGACACGCGGTCGGAGGGCCGGGCGGGCGGGTTGGCTTACCGCCGGAGACTCTCCAGAAGCGCTTGCAACGCCTGGGCGACGCGGTCCACGACCTCGGGCTCGGGCATCCGGATCTTCACATAGCTCCGGCCGGAGCGTTCGTCACGGATTCGCTCGAACAGTCGTGACGGCATCGCGCCGTTCGCCGCCGGACCGGTGCCCGCCACTGCCGCGAACTGACTGAGCAGATCGAGACCGGTCCGGAGCAGATCGCCAAGCGGGTCGGTCGTCGGATGGCGCGTAGCGGGAGACACCGCCACGTCACTGTCGCCATCGGCGCTGTCCTCGGCGGTGGGAGGTTCCTCCACGATCGGGACCGGAATCCCCGCCGCGACGGTCTCGACGCTCTGCATGAAGCGCGTGAGCCGGCTGCCGCCGAGGAACACCTCACGCTCGCCACCGTCGAGGACGCCGGCGAAGAGCGAGCGCTTGAACCCCAGGACCGACAGCATCCCCTCCTCGATCGTGCCCTTGGCGACGAAGCTCACGACCTGCACGGCCTGCGTCTGGCCGAGGCGGTGCACGCGGCCGATCCGCTGCTCGAGGACCGCGGGATTCCAGGGGAGATCCACGTTCACCACCACCGTGGCGTGCTGGAGGTTGAGGCCGACGCCGCCCGCGTCGGTCGAGAGGAACGCGCGGCAGTGCGGGTCGTCGCGGAACCGGTCGACCAACGCCTGGCGCCGGTGGCTCGCGACGCCGCCGTGGAAGAGCACGTGGCTCCACGCACGCTTCCGCCGGTCGAGCCGGCGGACGAGGACCTCGTGCATGCGGAGCCACTGGCTGAAGACGACGGCCTTGGTGTCCGGGCGCTCGAAGATCTCGTCGAGCAGCGTCACCAGCTCGTCGGCCTTCGCGCCGTCGTCGGTCCGCTGGTCGAGCAGGTACGTGCTGTCGCACGCCATCCGCATGTACTGGAGCGCGATCAAGAGCCGCCGCTGGTCCGCCTCGGAGAGGAAGCGAAAGCGCCGCCATTTGGCTACGAGCTTGCCCACGACCTCGCGGTTGTCTTCGTGGTGCGCCGTCTGCTCGGGCGTCATCGGGACGAAGAACTGCTTCTCCAGGCGCGCGGGGAGCTGATGGAGAACGTCCGCCTTCCGCCGGCGGATGAGCACCGGCGCCAGCGTCGTGCCGATGCGGTCGAGGTTCCGATAGCCCACGACCTTGCCGAACTCGTCGAGGATCTGGTGATCGTGCAGGAAGCGGAACGTGGGCCCGAGCCGATGCTGGTCGACGAACTGCACGATGGACACCAGCTCCTCCAGCCGATTCTCGAGCGGGGTGCCGGTGAGCACGAGGGCGTAGGGCGACGCCAGCTTCTTCACGCTGCGGGCCGTGCGCGTGTTCCAGTTCTTGATGCGCTGCGCCTCGTCGAGGACGACGAGATCCGGCGACCATGCCGCGATCAGGTCGAGGTCGCGGTGCACCGTGTCGTAGTTGGTGATCTTGTAGAAGCCCTCCGCTCGGAATCCTGCTTCGCGGCTCCTGCGGAAGCCGCCGATGACGCGGGCCGGCCGCTCGGCGGTCCGGGCGATCTCCCGTTCCCACTGATACTTGAGCGAGGTCGGACACACGACGAGCACGCGCTCCACCCCGAAGTGGCGCGCCATGATCTCCACGGCGGCGATGGCCTCGATGGTCTTCCCCAGCCCCATGTCGTCGCCGATGAGGCAGCGGCCCGCACGGCTCGCGAAAAGCGCTGCCTCACGTTGGTAATCGTAGAGCGGCACGCGGAGGAGGTTCTCGAAAGTGGCGCTCCGGATGCCGCGCGGAAACGCCTCGGCGAGCACTTTCTCCCGGCGGCCGGCGTCGCGCCCCTGGGCGACGAAGCCCAGCGCGTCCTCGTAGCAGCGCAGGTCGGGATCGAGGCGCGCCGCCGCCGCGAGAAACGTCTCGAACTGCGCGAACGCTTCCGCGCGCAGCGTCCCGTCGCCGTCGAAGGAGCGCGTCGCAAGACGGGTCAGCGCGGCCGGCGCGCCGGCGCGCGGGCGGAATCGCACTTCGCGCCGGGCTCCGTAGTGCAGGTAGACCTCGCTGAAGGGTGGGGCGAAGCCACGGGCGAGCGCCTGGCGGTTCGCGCGCGTCCGCCCGAGCCGCGCCAGCGTGAACTCGAGATGCTTGCACGTCCCCAGCGTGTTCGTCGCGAAGTCGGGACACGCGCAGAAGTTGTTCCCCGGCTCGCTGCCGCGGATCACGACCCGGTAGGTGTTCCCGCTCTGGGGGTTGGTGACTTCGAACTCGGAGAAGATCGGATGGCC
>JBGOTH010000660.1:0-2546 GCA_041476345.1 Methylomirabilia bacterium | reverse complement strand
CGCACCGCGGTGTCCATCTCCATCGCGTGAAAGCCGAAGGTCCCGTCGCCCAGGACGGCGAAAACCGTACGCCGGGGCTCGGCGACCTTCGCGGCGAGCGCGAGCGGGATCGCGCTGCCGATCGAGCCCGCAAGGCCGTTGATCAGGCGCGTGCGGGCCTCGAGTCCGGCTTGCGCCCATTGCCCGAACTCTCCTCCGTCCGCGACCAGCAGGCCGCCGGCATCCAGCAGCGGCTGGAGGGCTCCGCACACACGCAACGGATGTATGGGCCGGTGCGAGCTCCGGGAGAATGTGCCCCATTCCGCCGGAATCGTCGCCCGTGCGCGCGCGACTTCATCCGGCCACGCACTCCGCTGCCAGGCCCGCTCGCGCGCCGCGACGACCAGCTGCTCGGTGGCCACGGCCGGGTCCGCGGCAACGCTGAGCATGAGCCTGTCCAAGGGCGCGGCATCGACATCCACCCGCACGATGCGCGCCCCCGCCGCGAAGGCCGGCGCCTGACCGAACCGCAGCGAGAAGTCGAGCGCCTTGCCGAGCAGGACGACGACGTCGGCGTCCGGCAGGCACGCCACCGCGGCGTGCAACGCGGGATCGTTCACGCCGCGCGGGCTTTCCATCGTGAGCGCGGGCACACCGGTGATCTCGGTGAGCCGGCCGACGAGCGCGCACCGCTGCGGGCGCGCCATCGCGGGACCGAGCAGGATCAGCGGACGCTTCGCCTCGCCGAGGACATCGAGCACGCGCCGAACCGCAGCATCGGCGGCGCGCGCGGGCTCGAGCCGCATCGGCACGGGCGGGACCGTGTCAGACACTTTCGTTTCGAGGAGATCGCCGGGCAGGCTCACGTGAACGGGGCCCGGCCGTCCAGAGGAGGCGACGGCAAAGGCGCGCGCGATGTCGTCGCCGAGACCTTCCGCGGATTCGGCCACCCATGCGGCTTTCACGACGGGCCGCGCCGCACCCACCTGGTCGACCTCCTGGAAGGCGCCACGACCGCGCTGCGCACGCGGCGCATGCCCGCTGAGGAGCACCATCGGCGACTCCGCCATCGACGCCGAGTAGAGGGCGGAGACCGCGTTCAGGTGCCCGGGCCCCGCCGTCACGAGCGCGACGCCGGGCATCTCGGTGAGCCGCCCCCAGCCATCCGCCATGTGCGCCGCGGCCGCCTCATGCCGGGTGTGGAGGAGGTCGATGCCGCGGCCGATCGTCGCGTCGTAGACCGAAAGGATCTGGTTGCCGGACAGCGAAAAAATCGTCTTCACGCCGTGCGTACGCAGCGTGTCGACGAGCAGCTCGGCGCCCGTCACGCGCCCGCGACCGCCTCGGCGCCGGCGACCGCGCACTCGTGGTCCTGATCGCCGGTTCCGCCGCCGCAGCCGATCGCGCCGATCATGCGCCCGCCCCTGGTGATCGGGACGGCGCCGATGCTCGGCAGCGCCTCGCCCTTCATCACCACGGGAGCGGCCGCCCAGAACGCCGAGCCCTTGAGGGCCATCTCGCCGAGCTCCTTCGTCGAGCGACGGAACGCCGCGGCGGCGACCGCCTTCGCCTTCGAAGTCTCCGTGCTCAAGAATCCCGCGCCGTCACCGCGCGCGATCAGCACGGGCCGTCCCGCTTCGTCGACGACCGAGACCGTCATCGCGGTCCCGAGCGCCTTCGCCTTCGTCTGCGCTGCCTTGACCGCGCGCTCTGCTATCTCCAGGGTCAGATCGATCATCGTCGTCCCTTTCTTGCCGCGGATACGCCGGGCGTGAGGGCGCTTATCCTACACTGCGCGCACCGTCTGCTATCCTAGCCGCGCGATGCCGCAGGATCCGCTGCTGCAACAGGTACAGCTCCTGCTGTATCGCGACGATCTGAGCACCGCCCTCGCTCTCCTCGACGACGCCTACGCACGGACGGCGGATCCAGTCTACAAGGAGCACGCCGGGCGGGTGCGCGGCTGGACGAAACATCTGCAGACCCGCGAGTCCTATACCGACGCCTACGAGGCGTACTACCGTGACCTGAAGGGCCGGTGGTCCCTCAAGCATCTCGAGCGCGACATCCGCGTGGTCCTCGGGTTCAAGACGCGCAAGGTCGTGCGCCGTACCGCGAAGGATCCGGAGTTTCAGCTCCTCGAGCGCGAGGTCATCGCCGCACGCCCCGCGCACGTCTTCGACGCGGGATCGGGCGAAGGACGCGTGGCGTTGACGCTGGCGGCGCGGCATCCGTCGGTCCGGATCGAAGCCGTCGACGTCTCGCGCACGAACGTTCGCCTCTCCAGCCGCATGAACCGCTTCGAGAACCTCCGCTTCCACTGCGGGCTCATCGAGGAGGCGGATCGCTTCTTGCCTCCGGGGCCGTTCGATCTCGCGTACTCGTTCGCGGTCCTGGAGCACGTACGGGACGTGGACGAGGTCGTGAGCTCGATCATGAGCCGGCTGCGCCCGGGGGGACGCTTCTGCTTCGTGGTGCCGATGAACGAATTCGTCGTGAACGGCGACCTCCCGGCCTGCCGCCACGAGGACGGGGTCGCGGGGCACGTGCGCGTCTTCTCGGAGTCG
>JBGOTH010000659.1:0-2547 GCA_041476345.1 Methylomirabilia bacterium | reverse complement strand
GTGTAGTTCTGAGTTCACTGTGTCTCCACGCTGGTGGGCCCACCTGGATTCGAACCAAGACCTGACCGGTTATGAGCCGGGCGCTCTGCCGTTGAGCTATGGGCCCCGGGGGCGTTGGGGGTCCTGTGCTGTGGGGCCCCCATGTTCAAGGGTGTCATGTACATCACGACTCCAGGAAGCTCCGGAGCTTCTTGGATCGCGACGGATGGCGGAGCTTGCGAAGCGCCTTGGCCTCGATCTGCCGGATGCGCTCGCGGGTGACGGCGAAGTCCTGACCGACTTCCTCCAGCGTGTGCTCGCAGCCGTCGGACAGGCCGAAGCGCAGGCGGAGCACCTTCTCTTCGCGCGGCGTGAGCGTGTTCAGGACCTTGTTGGTCTGCTCGCGCAGGGACAACCCGATGATCGAGTCGACCGGCGAGACGACCTGCTTGTCCTCGATGAAATCGCCGAGGTGGCTGTCCTCCTCTTCGCCGATGGGCGTCTCGAGGGAGATCGGCTCCTGGGCGATCTTGAGGACCTTACGCACTTTGTCGACCGGCACCTCCATCTTCGTGGCGATCTCTTCGGGCGTGGGCTCGCGGCCCAGCTCCTGCACGAGCTGCCGCGACGTGCGGATCAGCTTGTTGATGGTCTCGATCATGTGCACGGGGATGCGGATCGTGCGCGCCTGGTCGGCGATGGCCCGCGTAATGGCCTGCCGGATCCACCACGTGGCATACGTCGAGAACTTGTAGCCGCGGCGGTACTCGAACTTGTCGACCGCCTTCATCAGGCCGATATTGCCTTCCTGGATCAGGTCCAGGAACTGGAGCCCGCGGTTCGTGTACTTCTTGGCGATCGAGATCACGAGCCGGAGGTTGGCCTCCACCATCTCCTTCTTGGCGAGGGCCGCCTTGAACTGGCCCTGCTTGATGACGGTCATGACCTTCTTCAGATCGTCGGCCTTGGCGTTGGCGCGTGCCTCCGCCGCCTTGATCTCCTGCTGCGACACCCACACCTGCTGCTGCTTGAGGGTGCCGAACTTCTTGGCGGCCCTCAGGTGCAGGTCGCTCTGCCCCGCGAGGCCGTTGCTGCCCGGCTCCCCGAACGACACGTAGAGGAGGTTCTGCCGCTCCTCGCGCGCTTTGCCGTTGCCGTTCGTCCACAGCTCGATGACGCGCTCGGCCCGCTCGATGTCCTCCACGAGACTGCGCAGCCGCTGCACGAGGCCGCGCCGGAGGAGATCCGAATCCTCGCGGTCGATGATCTGGTTGCCGATGTTCATCTCGCGGAGCTTGTCGATGACCCGGCCCGAATACTTCTGGGCGTTGCCCTCCAGCTTTTTCCAGGCCGGCTCCTTGCCTTTGACCGGCTTCTTCTTGCCGCTCGGGCTCAGGCGGAGCTTCCTGGCCTGGGCGACGATCTTGTCGCGGTCGCGCAGGATGCGGTCCACGTTGGTGAACGCGCCGATGACCTTGCGGGTCAGCGCGGTTTCCTTCTCCTCCGTGAACTCCTCGTCGTTGACGTCGACGACCTCCTTCACGGAGATGTCGCCCTTCCGGAGCGCATCACGCAGCTCGTGGAACCGCTCGAGGGCCAGGTTGGTGGAAAGAATGGCGCGCGTGACCTGGTTCTTGCCTTCCTCGATGCGCTTGGCCAGCGCGATCTCGCCCTCGCGCGTCAGCAGGGCCACGCGGCCCATCTCGCGGAGATAGAGGCGCACGGGATCCTCGGTGCGGCCGACGGGACCGGGGGTGAGATCGATCGGCTCCGCGGGGCCGTCATCGTCGTCAGGTTCCACGATGGCGGGCGCGGGGCGCTCCACCTCCGAGGGCAGGCGGGCGGCCTTGGCGTTGTCGACCACGTCGATATCCAGCGACCCGAGCTTCACCATGATGTCGTCGAGCTGGTCGAATGACACGATGTCCGCGGGCAAGGCGTCGTTCACCTCGTCGTAGGTGAGGAAGCCCTTCTGCTTGCCCCGCGAGATGAGGCGGTCCAGCTCTTCCAGCTTCGTATCTTCACTCATTCGTCTCGACTCCTTGGGGGCCACGCGGCCCGTGTTCCAACGACTGCGCGACGCCGCCCGCCATGCCGTACACGGCTTTGCTTTCTGCGTGGAGGGCGCGGAACTGGGCGTCATGGACAGCGGCGGACTGTCCGGTCGTCGCCTGGGTTTCGGCGATGCCGAGGGCGAGCTCGCGCTGGCGCCTCATTCGTTGCTCCCGCTCGAGATGGGTCCGGAATTGCCCGGCGAGCGCAATGCGATCTTCGGGCTCACGATCGACGACGAGCAGCGCGGCTAGGAGCCCGCGGCTCGCGTCGTCAGGAAGGTCGGTCATGAACGCTTCGGCCTCCGCCTCCGGGCGCGCCTTGAGCGCGACGACCACGTGGCGCAGGCGCTCGTCGCGGACGTCGGCCGGATCGAGGAGCGCCAGGAGCTCGACCCGCGCGTCCTTCACGTGGAGGAGGAACTCGACGAGGTCCTTCTCGCGCGTCGTCGACCCCGATCCCGCGCGTGCGCTCTCCTTGCGCGGCGTCGCGCTCGCGCTCGGCTTGCGCAGCGCC
>JBGOTH010000658.1:0-2547 GCA_041476345.1 Methylomirabilia bacterium | reverse complement strand
TCCCGGCTGCATCTCCTGCACGATCCGCTGATCGGCGCCGTCGAAGCCTTTCGCGACCCGGATGGCCTTGATGAGCGGTGACTCGGGCGTGCGCAGCGCCATGTTGGAGACCAGCGTGGTCACGACCTGCGCACGCTCGGCGGCGCGGAACAGGATCTCCTTGATGACGTACGGACACGCATCCGCGTCGACCCAGATCCGCATGCCGCTACGTTAGCCCAACACGACGCGGATGCGATGCGCGCGCGCGTCGTCGACGAGCGCGACGCTCGCGTCGCGGTCGAGCGCGATCCCGTCGAGCTCCACCGTGCTCACCCCGCGCGAGACGCCGCGCGGGTTCTCCACGGCGATCGCATAGCGCGCGGAGCGATAGCGGAACGCGATCTCGAAGCCCGGCCACGCGCGCGGGATGCACGGGGCCATCACGAGCCGCGCGCCACGAAGCCGGAAGCCGAGCAGCGTCTCTAGCACGCCCTGATACATCCAGCCCGCGGATCCCGTGTACCACGTCCAGCCCCCGCGGCCGACGTGCGGCGGCTCGGCGTAGACGTCCGCCGCGAGGACGTACGGCTCGACCTGGTACAGATCCACGCCCGCCGCCGTGCGGGCGCGCGCGATCGGATTCACCATCGTGAAGACCTCGGCGGCCGTGTCCCCGTCGCCGAGCGTCGCGAACGCGATGGCCGCCCAGATCGCGGCGTGCGTGTACTGCCCGCCGTTCTCGCGAACGCCCGGGGGATATCCCTTGACGTAGCCCGGCTCCAGCGGTGTGTCGTCGAACGGCGGCGTGAACAGCACGACGAGGCCGTCGGCGCGACGCACGAGGTATTCGGCGACCGCGGCCATGGCGCGCGCCTGGCGCGCCGGTGGAGCCGCGGCCGAGATCACGCTCCACGACTGCGCGATCGAATCGATGCGGCACGCCTCGTTCACGGCGGAGCCGAGCGGCGTTCCATCGTCGAAGTACGCGCGCCGATACCAGTCGCCGTCCCACGCGTCGTGGAGCGCCGGCTGCAGCGCGCTCACGTAACGACGCCACCGCTCCGCGCGCTTGCCTTCCCCGCGCGCATCCGCCAGCGGCGCCCATTCCGACAGCACGGCGTGCAGGAACCACCCGAGCCAGACGCTCTCGCCCTTTCCCTCGGCGCCCACCTCGTTCATCCCGTCGTTCCAATCCCCGCTACCCATCAACGGCAGGCCGTGCGCTCCGGTCGTCAGGCTCTTGTCGAGCGCGCGCGCGCAGTGCTCGAACAGCGAGCCGCGCTCGCCGGAGACGCGCGGCTCGAAGTACGACTCGGACTGCGCGGCCGCGAGCGTCGGTCCTTCGAGAAAGGGAACGGCCTCGTCGAGCACGGCGTCGTCGCCGGTGACGTCGACGTACCGGGCCGCGACGTACGGGAGCCAGAGCAGGTCGTCGGAGATCCGGGTGCGGACGCCGCGCCCGAGGGGCGGGTGCCACCAGTGCTGCACGTCGCCCTCGACGAATTGCCGCGCCGCCGCACGGAGGACGTGCTGCCGCGCGAGCCCGGGCTCGGAGACGAGGAGGGCCATCACGTCCTGCAGCTGATCGCGGAACCCGTACGCGCCGCCGGCCTGATAGAGCGCGGACCGCGCCCAGACGCGGCACGCGAGCGTCTGGTACAAGAGCCATCCGTTCAGCAGGATGTCCATCGCGCGATCGGGCGTCGTGACCTGCACCGCGCCGAGTGCCGCGTCCCACCGCGCGCCGACCGCGTGTAACACGTCGGCCACCGGGGTGGCGCGATACCGAACGATCAGCGCCCGGGCGTCCTCGACGCTCGCGGCCTCGCCGAGGAAGAACGAGACCTCCGCGCGCCCGCCCGCGCGCAGCTCGATCGTCGTCTGCAGCGCGCCACACGGATCGAGGCCGGCGCCGACCCGGCCCGACAGGCGGCCTTTGCGCGCGAGCGCCGCGGGATGATCCGGTGTGCCGTGACGCCCGAGGAACTCGGTGCGGTCGGCCGTCCACGCCGTGTGCTTCCCGCCAAGATCGGCGAACGCGACGCGCGCGCCGAATTCCCGCCGCCACGCATTCCGCGCGAACATCGCCCCGGTGCCGCCGTCGATCGCGGTGACGACGAGCGGCGCCGCGGCGCTGCGCGATGTGCCGAGGGTCCACTCGACGTAGGCGGTCACGGACAACCGCCGCGCGCGGCCCGAGGTGTTCGTCAGCGTCAGTCGCGAGATCTTGACGGGATCGTCGAGCGGCACGAGCTGGAGCAGCTCGAGCGCGACGCCGTGCGAGACGTGCTCGAAGGCCGTGAAGCCCTGCCCGTGCCGGACGACATAGGGTGACGTCGTCTCGCGAATCGGCAGCGCCGTCGGCCCCCACAGATCTCCGGTCTCGTCGTCGCGGACGTAGATCGCCTCGCTCGGAGGGTCGCTGACGGGATCGTTCGACCACGCGGTGATCTGGTTCTCGCGGCTGTTGACCGCCCACGTATAGCCCGAGCCCGACTCGGAGACCTGGAAGCCGAAGCCCGCGTTCGCGACCACGTTGATCCATGGCGCCGGCGTCCACCGCCC
>JBGOTH010000657.1:0-2552 GCA_041476345.1 Methylomirabilia bacterium | reverse complement strand
CGACGGGCGGCCACTTCGGCTCCGTGCCGATGCCCGCGGGGTTCGTCGCAGCGCTGCGCGAGGAGACGCGACGCGCGGGCGTGCTGCTGATCTTCGACGAAGTCGTCACGGGCTTCCGCGTGGCGCCCGGCGGCGCGCAGCAGAAGCTCGGCATCACGCCCGACCTCACGACGCTGGCCAAGATCCTGTCGGGCGGGCTTCCGGGCGGCGCCGTCGTGGGGCGCGAAGACGTGATGAGCTATCTCGCCACCAAGTCCGATCCGGAAGAGAACCGTCGAACGAAGATCGCGCACGCCGGCACCTTCAACGCCAATCCGCTTTCCGCGGCGGCCGGCGCCGCGATGCTGGCCACGATCGCCGACGGGCACGCAACCCGCTTCGCCAACCAGCAAGCGGTGAAGCTACGACATGGAATGAACGAGATCCTCGCGCGCGAGAAGATCGCCTGGAAGATCTACGGCGAGCACAGCGACTGGAAGATCTTCTTCGGCGCGGATGCGCCGCCGCGCGACGGCGCGGACCAATCCGTCGACAAGATCGACTGGCGGCGGCTCGACGCGAAGGACGCGGGTCGGAGCAAGACGCTGCGCCAGGCGCTCATCCTGCAAGGCGTGGACTTCAACGGCGCCCGCGCGCTCGTGGGCACGTGCCACACCGACGCCGTCATCGACGAGACGCTCGCGGCGTTCACAGGCGCCGTCCGCGCGATGAAGGAAGACAGTTGACCGTCATGGACGGTCAAGGTTCAAGAGAAGGACTCGCGTGATGGACCCCGCGATCTATCGGCGACTCGGCGTCCGGCGCGTCATCCACGGGTCCGGCACGACGACGCGCTACGGCGGCTCGATGCTGCGCCCCGAAGTGCTCGAGACCATGCGGGAAGCGTCGCAGGTGCTCGTCAACATCGACGAGCTGAACGCGGCGGCCGGTACTGCCATCGCCCGCATGATCGGCGCCGAAGCCGCGTTCGTCAGCGCGGGCGCCAGCTCCGGCTTGATCCTGCAGGCGGCTGCGTGCATCGCGGGCGACGACCCGGCGAAGATCACGCGCCTGCCCGACACGCACGGCATGAAGAACGAGATCGTGATCCAGCGCGCGCACCGATTCGCCTACGACCAGGCGTATCGCGTCGCGGGCGGCGTGCTCGTGGAGATCGGCCTCGCGCGCCGCACGCAGCCGTTCGAGCTGGACGACGCGATCACCGAGCGCACGGCCGCCGTCGCGTACCTGATCTCGCCGTTCACGCGGCCGCCCGGCATCCTCACGCTCGAGCAGACGATCGACATCGCGCATCGTCGCGGTGTGCCCGTCATCGTGGATGCCGCGTCGATGCTGCCGCCGCGCGAGAACCTCATGAAATTCTTCAAGCTCGGCGCCGACCTCGTGAGCTTCAGCGGCGGCAAGGGCATTCGCGGACCGCAGAGTACCGGCATCCTGGCCGGACGCCGGGATCTCATCCGCGCCGTCACGCTGAACGCGAGCCCAAATCAGGCGCTTGCGCGCGGCGCGAAGACGTCGAAGGAGGAGATCGCGGGCCTCGTGGTGGCGCTCGAGTTGTTCCTCGCGGAAGACGAGGCGGCGGAGATGAAGCGCTACCGCGACGTCTGCACGACGATCGTGGAGCACCTCGCGGACATTTCCGGGCTACGCGTGGTGGTGGAGCAGGATCCCGTGAACCGCGTGCTCCCGCACGCCGTCGTCTATTTCACCGAAGACTGGTGTGGGCCGTCGGGACAGGCCGTGTTCCAGGCGCTCGCGAAGGGCGAGCCGCACATCTACGTCCAGCAGGGCGCGAACCAGGGCGGCTACTTCGACGAGATCGCGGTCGATCCGATCAACCTGCTGCCGGGCGACGAGCTGATCGTCGCGAAGCGCTTACGCGAGGAGCTGACACGCCGATAGCGGTGCAAAAACGGGCGGCCAATCGTGCCGAACGATCGCTCCGTCCGATCGTACGGAAGCAACGCTTTCGACACGTCACGCGGTCCGAGCGCGGGCTTCGCCCGCGCAATCCGATCCGTGGGGGGAGCCTAGAGGGGGGCCGTCGAGGCCCCCCTCTAAGTTTAGACCTCCCACTCCTGGTCCCACGTCGCGTCGGCGCCGATGCCTTCGCGCGCGACCGACACATCGAGCAGGTACGGGCGGTTCTCCTTCGTCACGCGCTCCAGGCCGCGCTTGAGCGCCGTCTCGAGATCCTTCACCTTCGTGACGGCTTCGCCTTCGACGCCCTGCGAGCGCGCGAGACCGACGTAGTCGACCATCGGAGCACCGAGCGTGAGGCCCGGATATTTCCCGTCGCGCACCATCTTGCTGTCCGGCATGTCCTTCGCCCAGTTGTGGCGCACGATCTGGTAGCTCTCGTTGTTCGAGACGACGATGAGCATCGCGGTCTTGTAACGCGCCATGGTCCAGAAGCCCATCGCGCTGTAGCCGAGCGCACCGTCGCCGAGATGGAGAATGACCGGCTTCTCGCGACCGACGGCGATCTTCGCGCCGATCGCCGCGCCCACGCCGAACCCGAGCGAGCCGCCGCCGCTGCGCGTCCACGTCAT
>JBGOTH010000656.1:0-2554 GCA_041476345.1 Methylomirabilia bacterium | reverse complement strand
GCTACCCTGCTGTCTATCGGTTGTGTGCTCGTGCCCCTGTCGTCCCTCGCTCAGGACGTGTCGCTCGAGGTCAACGCCGATGCGATCAAGGTGAACCTCGAGCGCCAGGTCGGAAAGCGTGTGCGGCTCCGCCTGCTCGCCGGAGCGGACGTCGAGGGCACCGTCGTCAAGGTGGGTGCCGCCGCCGTCCACGTGGCGCGGCTGGCCGGCATGGATTTCTTCGACGCGGCCGTCCGTCTCGATCAGATCGCCGCGGTGATCGTCCGCGTGCGCAACTGACGAGGAGCCCCAACATGAAGCGCGCGGACAGGGACATTCGAGAGATATGGCGTGCCCGCGGCAACGTCTTGCGCGCGTTGGCTGGCGTCCGCAGCGCGGAGGAATGGCTCGAATCGAACCGCAAGGCCCGCGAGCAGCGGGCACGCCTTCATCAGGCGCCGCGCAATGTCGCCGATCCCGGAACGCCGCTGCGCGGTGAGGCTCAGGTGCATGGGCCGAAGGGAGCCGGCCTCAGGGTCGCTTCGGCCCGCTCGCCGGTCAAGACGTTGAGCTTCGGTAGTACGCGCCGCTTCGTGAAGGTCAGCGCGAAACAGGCTTTCGCCAGGGCAACGCTGCGCTTTCGCGTCTCCAAGACGAAGTCGCGGCACCTGCGGGCGGGCACGATCACGGTCGCGCGTTGGGACGGCGAATCGAAGCGCTTCCGGCTCGTCCCCCACTCCGGCTTCAACATCAAGCGCGGCTACGCCTATGCGCGGATCTCGCGTCCCGGTGTCTACACCGCGGTGGGGTTGCCCCGCGATCCTCGCCTCGTGACGACGCTGCGTCTCATGCGCGCGGCCGAACCGTGGTCGTCGCAAGCGAAGTGGGGCGACCTGCGCCGGAACATCTGTCAGGCGGTTCTCTGCAATTCCCAGATCGGTCGCGCGGTCAAGCAGCTCGTCACGCATGGCGATGGGCCGCTCGCGGACGCGGGCTACTCCTCCGATGACTTCGACGGATTTACGGGCGGCGGCAGTATCTGCGACCAGTGCCTCAACATGCCGGGGCCGGACCTCACGCCGGAAATCCCATTGCTTCCCGAGGGCGGCGACGTTCCGGTCTTGGAGCCCGCCGACCCGGTAGTGTGGCCCTCACCCTGCACCACGTGGGAGAGCATCGGTCCCACCAACGTGCCCGGGCGAATCACCTCGCTGGCCATCGATCCGACCGCGTATCCCGACGGCCACCGCGTCCTCTACGCCGGGGCGGCAGACGGCGGGGTGTTCAAGAGTGTGGACAGCGGCACGACGTGGGCGCCGAAATGGCAGGACCAGCTTTCGCTCTCGATCGGCGCGCTCGCGGTGTCGCTGTCGCACCCCAACGTCGTGTACGCGTCAACCGGGAGGTGGGTCTTTCCGAGTGGCTTCGACGGACTGATCTTCCCGCCTGGGGTCGGCCTGTACCGTAGCGATGACTACGGCGAGACTTGGCGTCTGTGCGCGCCGATCGACAGCAAGTACACGAACGCCGTCGCGGTCGATCCGGCCAACCCGGACCGCGTGTACGTCGGAGGCGAGTATGGATTGCACCGATCGAGCGATGGCGGTCTGAGCTGGGACGTGACTCCAGACGGCCTGAGCCCGCTGTGGAGATTCGTGGAAGGGACACGCACCGATATTGGTGGAATCAGCGACGTGGTCTTCGATCCGAGGATTGCGGGGCGTCTGCTCATCGGTATCCATCAGGTGGGCGTGAAGGAGAGCCTCGACGGAGGAACGACGTGGCATGAGCTCGCGCAAGACCTGGAGGTGGTCACGAGTCCTTACGCGCCCAGAATCGCGTTCGGCCGAGAGGGCCTCCATGGCACCCGCTTTGTCGTGGTCAAGATAGGAGATATCACCCGCCAGACGTTCCCCAACACGGGCGACTATGGGCGCATATTCGCCAGCGAGGACGGGGGTGCCCATTTCACGGAGCTGACGCCTGTGAACGACGTGACCAACGGGGATGGCGCCGACTACTACACGTATGCCAACGCGCTCGCCGTCGATCCCAAAGACGAGAAGCGGCTCATCACCGGGTCCGTGGTCCTGCAGGGCAGCACGGATGGTGGACTGACCTGGCCACTGCTTGACATGAGCCGCCACGTTCACCCGGACATCCAGGCGTTGGTCTTCGATCCGCACAACCATCTGCGCATCTATGTGGCCACGGATGGCGGCGTGTCCGAATCGACAGATGGCGGCGACACGTGGGCGGACCGGAGCAACGGACTCGTGACGACCCAGTGCTACCACATCGGCGTGTCCCAAACGTCCAGACTCGACGTCGGAATCACGACCCAGGACAATTTCTGCTACCACTCCAGCGGGTCGGGGGAGTTCGCGTCGTTTGGTGTGTTCAGTGAAGGTGGTTGGATCGAGTACGACCCGGACGACGCAAACGTCATCTATGCGGACGATTTCCAACGGAACAGCGCGGCCAAGTCAACCGATGGCGGCCTTCACTGGCATTCCCTCGGTATCAAGACGACGGGACTCGGCGATACGTTCAGGAAACCGTTCGCCCTCGCGGG
>JBGOTH010000655.1:0-2562 GCA_041476345.1 Methylomirabilia bacterium | reverse complement strand
GGGCTGGGTCACTACCTCTCCCAGATGATCACCAAGGCGCCCGGCACGACCGCGGACATCACGGGCACCCTGCGCGAGACGGGCACCCAGGTGGTCGTCAACTTCCTGCCCGTCGGCAGCGAGATGGCGACGAAGTGGTATGTGGAGCAGGTCCTCGACGCCGGCTGCGCCTTCGTCAACTGCATCCCCGTCTTCATCGCACGCGAGCCGTACTGGCAGCGCCGCTTCGAGGAAAAAGGACTGCCGGTCGTCGGTGACGACGTGAAGTCGCAGCTGGGCGCCACCATCATCCACCGCGTGCTCACGCGGCTGTTCATGGACCGGGGCGTGCGCCTCCTGCACACGAGCCAGCTCAACGTCGGGGGCAACACGGATTTCTACAACATGCTGGAGCGGGACCGGCTCGTCTCGAAGAAGATCTCGAAGACGGATTCGGTGCGCTCGCAGCTCGACCACGAACTCCCGGCCAACGACGTGCACATCGGGCCGAGCGACTACGTGCCGTGGCTCGCCGACCGCAAGTGGGCGCACATCCGGCTCGAAGGGCGCGGCTTCGGCGACCAGCCCATCAACGTCGAGCTCAAGCTCGAGGTCTGGGATTCGCCCAACTCGGCGGGCGTCGTCATCGACGCCATCCGCTGCTGCAAGATCGCGCTCGACCGGGGTCTCAAAGGCGCGCTCCGGGCCCCGTCGGCCTGGCTCATGAAGTCACCGCCCGAGCAGTGGTCGGACGATGTCGCCCATACCCGGCTCGAGCGGTTCATCGCAGGCGAAGAATAGGCGTTTCCGGTTGTCGCTGACGTCCCAGACCGGCCGCGTCCTGCGCGGTCTCGTGAAGCTGTGCTGCGCGCGGCCGCGCGTCACGCTCCTGCTCGCCGTGCTCCTGGCCGGGGTGTCCGTCGCGCACACCGTCCGCCACCTCGGCTTCAAGACCGACCAGGCCAATCTCCTGCCCCGCAGCGTCCTCCTCCAGCGCTACGAGGAGTACGAGCGCCAGTTCGGTGACCTCGACGACATCGTCATCGTGGTGGAAGCGCCGTCGCTGCCCGAGGCGCAGGCGTACGCGGCGCGCCTTGTCGGCGAGCTGCGCACGCGGGCGGTGCCACTCAAGCGGCTGACGTACCGGATCGATCCCAAGCAGTTCGAGGGCCGCGCGCTCCTGTACCTGTCGAAGGAGCGTCTCGCGGAGATCCGCGAGAAGGTCTTCGACTATCAGGACTTCATGGAGGCGCTCGCGGCGCGCCCCACGCTCGATCAACTCGTGGACGGCATCTCGACGCAGATCGCCAACGCCTTCGTGACGGGGCTCTTCGACCTCGGGCTCGACAACCGCAGGGCCTCGCCGCTCGATCTCAAGTTCATCGACGATCTCGTCATCCAGATCTCGTCGCGCCTCGACCGTCCGACGCCGTACCGCTCCCCCTTCGGCGCCCTCTTTTCGGTCGGCGGCATCGACGAGGGCAGCGCCGGCTACTTCGTCTCCGAGGACCGCAAGCTGCTCTTCATCCTCACGCGGCCGCACAGCGAGGAAGGTAGCTTCACGAGCGACCACGACGCGATCGACGGCATCCGCCGCGCCGTGCGCGAGCTCGGGAAGGACTTTCCGGGCGTGCGCGTCGGGGTCACCGGCAAGCCCGCGCTGTCGAACGACGAAATGACGGCCGCGTTCCGCGACAGCGAGCACGCCACGCTGCTCGGCTTCGCGCTCACGCTCCTCCTGCTGATCGTCGCGTTCGTCCGGCCGGGCAAGCCGCTCGTGATGCTCGGCGTGCTGGCCCTGAGCCTCTGCTGGTCGCTCGGCGTCACGACGATCGTGATCGGGCACCTGTCCCTGTTCTCGGTGATGTTCATCTCGATCGTGATCGGCATCGGCATCAACTACGGCATCTACTTCCTCTTCCGCTACGAGGAAGAGTTGTTCCTCGGCCGGAGCCTGCACGAAGCCCTGGAGACGACGGCGCGGCGCAGCGGCCCCGGCACTCTGCTGGGCGCGGTGACGGCGGCCGGGACCTTCTACGTGCTGATGGCCACCGACTTCAGAGGCCTGCAGGAGCTCGGCTTCATCGCGGGCACCGCCATCCTGCTGGCGTGGATCGCCATGATGACGGTCTTCCCGGCCACGCTCGTCATCCTCGACCGCCACCACGGAGGCCGCACCGGGCGCACGTTGCCGCGTGCCATGGCGCTCGAGCACATCCGCGTCCCCTTCGTCGAGCAGGTCGCCGGGCATCCGCGCATCGTGCTCACGCTGGCCGCGGTGGTCACACTGCTCGCCGCGTGGGGCGCCGTCCACGTGGACTTCGACTACAACCTGCTGAACCTCCAGTCGAAGAACACCGAGTCCGTGGTCTGGGAGCGCCGCATCCTCGAGACGGCGGGGCGCTCCGGATTCTCGGCACTCGCCAGCGCGACGTCACTCGCGGAGCTGCGCGCCAAGCACGACGCGTTCGCGAAGCTCGGCAGCGTCTCCGAGGTCGACTCCGCGTTGCTCCTCATTCCCGAGGACCAGCAGGCGAAGCGCAAGATCATCGACGACATCGCGCCGCTCGTGCTGCCGGTGCG
>JBGOTH010000654.1:0-2566 GCA_041476345.1 Methylomirabilia bacterium | reverse complement strand
GCCGGCGGTCTCTACGCCACGCACATGCGCAACGAAGCGGACGGGCTGCTGGATGCCGTGCGCGAGGCGATTCGGATCGGCGAAGAAGCCGGCGTGCCCGTGCAGATCTCGCATCACAAGGCGAGCGGCCGGCGCAACTTCGGCAAGGTGCGCGACTCGCTGCGCCTGATCGAAGAGGCGCGGGCGCGCGGTCTCGACGTCACCGCGGATCAGTACCCGTACACCGCGGGCAGCACGTCGCTCGCCGCCGTGTTGCAGAACGGGTCGTTCCGTTCCGACAGCCCGGGCGGCCTCGGCCAGGTCGAGGGCGGCGACGTGCTCATCGCCACCGCACCGAAGAATCCCGACTGGGAGGGCCGCACGGTCGCGACGCTCGCGACGAACTGGAACGTGAGCGTCGAGGACGCCGCGAAGCGCATCGTCGGGCAGGAAGCGGACGGCTGCTGGGTCATCGTGTTCACGATGGACGAGAACGACGTGAAGACGGTGATGGCGCATCCGACGACGATGATCGGGTCCGACGGCGTCCCGTCGGGCGGCAAGCCGCATCCGCGGCTGTACGGATGTTTCCCGCGCGTGCTCGGCCGCTACGTCCGCGAGCAGAAAGTGTTCGACCTCACCACGGCCATCCACCGCATGAGCGGAATGCCGGCGGCGAAGTTCCAGCTCCTCGATCGCGGCACGATCCGGCCGGGTGCCTTCGCCGACCTGGTCGTCTTCGATCCTGCGAAGATCGCGGACGTCGCGACGTACCAGGAGCCGCGGCAGGCGCCCGCCGGAATCCGCGCCGTCTACGTCAACGGAACCGCCGTCGCGCGTGACGGCCGTCACACCGGCGCGCGCCCGGGCCGCGCCCTGCATCGTGGGAGATAGCTCATGAGCGACACCGAGCTTTGCTACACGCCCGCCACCGAGCTCAGCGCGATGATCCGCGCGAAGACGCTGTCACCCGTGGAGCTGACGCGGGTGGTGCTCGCGCGCATCGCGAAGCTGAACCCCGTCCTGAACGCGTTCGTCACGCCGACGCCGGACATCGCGCTCGCGGACGCGAAGCGCGCCGAAGACGCCGTGATGAAGGGAGCGCCGCTCGGACCGCTCCACGGCATTCCGTACTCGATCAAGGACCTGGCGCTCACCAAAGGCATCCGCACGATGTCGGGCTCGCACATCTTCGCCACCCGCGTGCCCGACGTGGACGCGCCGTTCGTCACACGGCTGCGGGACGCGGGCGGCGTCATGCTCGGGAAGACGGCCACGCCGGAGTTCGGCTGGAAGGGCATGGGTGACAGCCCGCTCACCGGCAGCACCCGCAATCCCTGGAATACCGCGATGACCACCGGCGGCTCCAGCGCCGGCGCCGGCGCAGGGGCGGCGGCCGGGCTGGGCCCCCTCCATCAGGGCTCCGACGGTGCGGGCTCCATCCGCATTCCCTCGGCGTTCTGTGGCGTCTTCGGACTCAAGCCCTCGTACGGACGCGTCCCGATGTACCCGGTGTCGAACAACGACTATTCGTCGCACAACGGGCCGATGACGCGCACGGTGGCGGATGCCGCACTGATGATGAGCGTGATGTCGGGGCCGGACGAGATGGATCGCACGTCGTTGCCCGGCCCCGTCGACGACTACGTCGGCAAGCTGAAGGCGGGCGTGCGAGGTCTGCGCGTCGCCTTCAGCCCGAACCTCGACACGCTGCGCGTCGATCCCGACGTCGCGGGAGTGGTCCGGGATGGGGCGCGTGTCTTCGAATCGCTCGGCTGTGTCGTGGAGGAAGTGAAGACGAGCTTCGCCGACTCGTACGGGATGCTCCAGATGATGTGGAACGTGCACGAGGCGGGGAACTACGCGCGCTATCTGCCGGAGTTCCGCGACCGGATGGATCCCGGACTCGTCGAGGCGATCGAGGACGGTCTGCGCTACAGCGTTGTCGACTACGTCGACATGCGCGGGCGAAAGATCGCGTATTGGGACAGCGTGCGCCCGCTCTTCGAGAAGTACGACCTGCTCCTCACGCCGTCGCTCTCCGTCCCCGCGTTCACGTGCGGCCGCATCAATCCCGAATCCTGGCCGCAGCCGCCGAACAAGTGGGACTGGATGGCGTGGGCGTCGTTCAGCTATCCCTTCAATTTCACCGGCCAGCCCGCCGCATCCGCGCCCGCCGGCTTCACGCCTTCGGGCTTGCCCGTCGGGCTGCAGATCGTCGGCCGCCGCTTCGCCGACCTCACGGTCCTGCAAGCATCCGCCGCGTTCGAAGAGGCGCGGCCGTGGGCGGCGAAGCGCCCGTTGCTGGGCGCCGCCTAAATTTAGTTACCGGCGCCAACGTCTCATAGTGGACAGAGGCGGGCCGCCCGCCGGGGAGGGGAACGCGATGCATACCAGCGTTCGCAGGGCCCTCGGCCTTGGATTGATCGCGGTGGTGTCCGCGGTTGGCGTGGTGTCACCGGCGTGGAGTGAGGAGCATCGAGGCCAGCGCGGCCGGGAATTCGAGCGCCGTCGCGAGCTGGACCGTCACCGCGCCGCTGCGGTCTGGCACTTCAACCACGGCTACGGCTGGCGCTTCGTCGTCGGC
>JBGOTH010000653.1:0-2568 GCA_041476345.1 Methylomirabilia bacterium | reverse complement strand
TGCGGGTGAATTCCTCGAGCGTCGGCACCGCGCTCTGCGTCGCGAGGTTGTCCGACTCCGCCGTGTGCGGGTCGATGGCATGGACCTTCACGCCGGCCCCACGTCGGGATCCGCTCGCCATCCAGATCGTCGACTTACCCTTCCACGATCCGATCTCGACGATGACGCCGCGCCCCGTGCAGCGCCGGGCCAGGTCATAGAGCAAGCGTCCTTCACGCGGGGTCAGCCAACCCCCGATGCCTTCGACGCGCCGCGCGACCTCGTCAGTCTCCGCACTCACGGCTTGCCCGTCTCGCCGAATGCGCGCAGGACCTCCTCCAGGCGCTTCTGCTCGGCCCCGTACTGCGCCCAGTCGCCGCGCCGCAGCGCCTCCTGCGCTCGCCCCCACACCTCCCACGCGCGTTGGCCGAGCGAGCGCGCTCCGGATGGGGCCGCCCCGCCGGGCATGCGCGCCGGCGCCGCGGCCACGGCCGGGGTCGGCGCGAGCCCGGCGAAGATCCGCCCCAGCGACTGCTCGAGGGTCGGTTCCATCGCGATGCGGTTGCCGTAGGCGACGATCACGCGGCGCAGCTCGGGCAGCGCCCCTTGTTCGGAAGCGGCCAGGTACAGCGGTTGCACATAGATCAGCGACTCATCGATCGGGATCGCGAGCTGCGAGCCGCGGATGACCTGCGAGCCGCGCTGGTTCCACAGCGAGAGCTGCTGCGAGATGACGGGATCCTGGTCGATGCGCGCGTCGATCTGGCGCGGGCCGTAGACGAGCTTCTGCTTCGGGAAGTTGAAGACGATCAGCCGCCCGTAGTTCGGCGGATCGGAGCGCGCCGCCAGCCACGCAATCATGTTGTCACGGCGCGCGGGATTGAACAGCGTCAGGAGCACGAACTCCTCGCGCGACTCACCGGGCACGCGCATGATCGTGTAGTAGGGATCGATGTCACGATCGCGCCCTTCGATCGTCCGCCGCGGCACCGCCCACAGGTCTTCCTTGTTGTAGAAGACTTGCGGATCCAGCATGTGGTAGGTCGCGTACTTCCTCGCTTGGATCGAGAAGAAGTCTTCCGGATACCGGATGTGGCTCTGTAAATCTTCCGGCATCTCCTGGAGCGGCTTCAGGAGCCCGGGGAAGGCCCGTGACCACGCGCGGACGAGCGGGTCTGTGGGGTCGGCGATGTAGAACTTGACGTCGCCGTGATAGGCGTCGACGGTCGCCTTCACCGAGTTGCGGATGTAGTTCCCGACGCCGGCCACCGGCTCCGAGTACGGGTAGCGCGAGGTGGTCGTGTACCCGTCGATCATCCAGACCAGGCGCCCGTCGTTCGTCACCACGATGTAGGGATCGCGATCGAAGCGGAAGAAGGGCGCGATCTGGCGGACGCGCTCCCCGACCGCGCGAAACATCATGAGCCGGCTGTCGTCCGTCAGGTCGTTCGACAACAGGATCTTGAGCTCGGCGAAGCGCGCGGCGAAGAGGAGCTTGCGCCACCACGAGCTGAGCACGACGCCGCCGCGGCCGCGATACGTCGCGTACGCGTTCTGGTCTCCCGCCGGGTAGTCGAGCTCCTGCGACCGCGTCTTCACCAGCGCGTACTCGTTCGAGATTTCGCCGTAATAGATCTCCGGCCGCGTGATGGCCGGGAATCCCCCCGTGGAGGTGGGCGGGATGTCCTTGACGAGGAACTCCGGCAAGCCCTCGGTCGTGATGCGATTGACCGGACCCACCACGACCCCGTAGCCGTGCGTGAACGTCAGGTGCTCGTTGATCCAGATCCGCGACTGCAGGTGCGGATACGACAGCTCACGGGGCGAGAGCATGAGCTGGCGGTACTCACCGTCGACGAGATAGCGGTCGTTGTCGACGTCCTGGAACTTGTAGTACGTCCGGATCTCCTGGAGCTGCGCGAACGTGCGCAGAAGCGGCCGGTAGTCCCACAGGCGGATGTTCTTGACGGTCGGCGCGTTGCGCTCGAGCGCGCGCGCATCCAGCGACTCCGCCGCCGGGAACTCGCGCTCGACGATGCGGTCGAGGCCGTACGCCTGCCGCGTCATCCGGATGCTGTGCGCGATGAACGGCCGCTCGGCCGCGAGCTCGTTGGGCACCACGCGGAAGCGTTGCAGCAGCGCAGGATACACGCCGAGGCCGACCACCCATGTGACCACGAGCGCGGCCAGCCCCCCGGCCACGAATCGAATGCCCGGCCGGCGAATCTGTACGAGACACGCGATCGCGCAGAGTGCCGCGAGCACGGCGAGAGCGCCCAGCATGGGGAGGCTCGCGTGAATGTCGGTATACGCCGCGCCGACGACGATCCCGCGCGGCGAGAACAGGACTTCGTAACGGTCGAGCCAGAAGCCCACCGCCTTCAATGCGAGGAGGAGGCTGCCGAGGGCGAGCAGGTGCGCGCGTGCGCGAATCGCGAGCCGAGGGCCCCGCGTCGTCAGGGCGAGGCTCCGGCGGAGGATGTAGACGGCCAGCGCCAGCACGACGGTGCCGGTGACCAGGGCTCCCGCCCACCCGTGGAGCAACCGCCAGAACGGCAGCACGAAAACGTAGAAGGAGATATCGCGCTC
>JBGOTH010000652.1:0-2572 GCA_041476345.1 Methylomirabilia bacterium | reverse complement strand
TTGGCGAGCAGGTCGGCTTCGTAGATCCAATTGAACGGCGAGGCGAGCGACGACAGCAGCGAGCTCGTCGGCCACTTGAGACGGAACACCACCGTGTAGGGGTCCGGCGTCTGAACCGCGTCCACGCCGACGTACTCCCCCTTCCGGAGCGACTTCACGCCGGGCGGCGGGCTGATGATCTTGTCGTACGATGCCTTCACGTCGCGCGCGGTGAGCTCGGTGCCGTCGTGGAACCGCACGCCGTGGCGGATCTTGAACGTGTACGTTTGGGAATCTTTCGAGACGGTCCAGGATTCCGCGAGATCCCCGACGATCTTCGTGCCGGTGCGATCGAACGGGTCGACCCTCAACAGCGTGTTGTAGTGAGGAGCGGCGGGATGGATGAGGGCGAACGTCTCCTCTTGGTGGGCGTCATAGCCGGGCGGATCGAGCGGGACGACGAAGACGAGCTCCCCGCCGTATCGCGGCGTTTGCGCGCCGGCCGAGCCGGCGAAGATCGCGAGCACGCCGACGAGGACGGCGGCGCCCAGCGTGAATCGCTTAGACATCCTCGATGAGCTCCCGGGCGCCCCGGCAGACGTTCCAGGCGGGCATCCACGCGCTATGCCGGCCGTCGCCACCGGCCACGACGACGATGAAGTGATCGGGGCTGGCGACCATCGGCACCATCGTTCGCTCGTCGGTCGTGTCGATCCACGGCGGCCACGGATCCGTGCCGTTGTAGACGCGGCCGAGCAGCTGGCCGACGGGCATCCGCGCCTGCTCGAAGAGATAGTTGCGGACGTCCCGTTTGGAAAACCCCGCGCCGGCGATCTCGCTGGCATGCTCCGGACCCAACGCGAGGATGACGGGAAGCTCGTTCCGCGGGTTCTGGTTGTAGATCGGCGATCCCATGACGCGCATCGACGCGGCCACGGTCTGCAGGATGCCGATCCCGGCTTCCTGCGTTCCTTCGCAGATGGGATACACGCCACGGACGGCGATGACCGTCACCGTGCTCTGTTCCCGCGAGAACCCGTACTGCACGTGCAGCGGCTCCCACGGGGAGGCGGCCTCGTTCTCGGCAAAACAGAACGTGACCTTTCCCGGCCACGCCTGCGTCGACTTTTCCTGGCCGCCCGGCTTCGCGCCGCCGAGGTTGCGAATCGTGAGCCGGAGCGCGCGCCCGATCGTGGCGTTCGCCTTCACGTTTCCGCCGAAGCACGCGGTGCCCGCGTTGATCTTCAGCGTCGCGGCGATCGGGCCATTGACGATCACCACGGGCGCCGCGCCTCCGGTCGTGCACGCGGCCGAGCCCACGTGGAACTGCGGCTGGAGCACGGCCTTCACCGCGGCCAGCACCACCGGGAAATACTCCGGGGTACAGCCGGCCATCACGGCGTTCGCCGCCACCTTTTCGACGGTCACGACGCCGTCGATCGGCTGCATGCGGCCGAGGACGTGGCCGGGGGTCTCACGACAGTGAGCCAGCATGGCGTTGACGAGCGCTTCCGTGGGGGGAATCACCGGCAGCCCGTCCGTCCAGCCCATCGCCTCGAGACGCGCGTTGGCGGTCACGAAATCCGCCTCGATCTCGAGGCGTTGCGCGGTCGACCCCGCCGATCCCGCCGTCATTGCTTCACCAACGCGCGCACGATTTCGTCGACCGCGCGCGCGGCCATGGCCTCGACCTCGGCCCGGGTGCGGCTGGCGAGAGGGTGATCGGTGATCACGCGCGGATGATCGGGGAGGCCCAGAACGCGCGCACGGTCATCGGCCGCCGCGACGAAACCGCCCGTGATGATCGTGACGGCCGGCCGTCCCTGCTTTTCGAACTCGACGCTGTCGTGGAGACCCCACGTGATGCAGGCCCCTCAGTCCGCGACCCCATGGACGATGGCGTCGCAGGACTCGACGAACCGCTGCATCACATCGGGCGGCGCCGGGATGGCGGCGTTCAGCTTCTCATGCCGCTCGAAGGACTCCACGCCGTACCCCTTACGGAGGAGCGGCTCCAGTGCCTCCAGGAACTCGGCGGCCATGTGCTTCGAGTTGTTGACGATGCCGATCCGCGCTCCCTGCATCGACGCCAGTCGAGGCGCCAGCGAGAACTCGATCCGGACGTCCTCGGCGGCGGGGTGGACGATCGTGACTGTGGGCGCCATTCGAGCCTCCCGTTCTTTGCGTTGCGGCGATTCACGCCGCGCGCGATGATGACGCGACTCGTCGACAGGGAACGTATGATGGTGATTATAGTTAAAATGGTCCGCTGGACAAGACCTTATTAAGCGACCAGGAACTCGACGAGGGACGATCGCGCCTCGGCGGGCACCCGTGCGCCGGCCACCGCCCGTGGGTCGTGCTGATCCGACCCCGCTCTACTTCAAGCTCCGCAATCTTCTGCGGGAGGCGATCCGGTCTCTGGAGTACGCCTCGGGAAGTCGGTTCCCGTCCGAGCGCGACATGGCGGAGATCTACGGTGTGAGTCGCGTCACGGTCCGCCAGGCGCTCGATGCGCTGGCGCGTGAAGGGATAGTCCGCCGCCGTCGCGGAAGAAAGGGCGGAACGTTCGTTCAGACCTCGCTCGCGTTGC
>JBGOTH010000651.1:0-2575 GCA_041476345.1 Methylomirabilia bacterium | reverse complement strand
AGAATCCAGAACGCGACCCCCATCGTGAGCTGCAGTGTCCAACCCATGAGCAGGAATTCCACGTGCGGCGCGATGAGGCGAGCCACCGCGCCGTGATGGGCCAGCGCTTTGAGCGCGAGCATCATCGCACCGAGCGTGAACCCGAGGGCGAGGTACGCGAGAGCGCAGCGGATGAACCATCGGCTCAGGGCCGGCACGTCACCGCTCCTTGACGCGCGCCCACGTGTTCGCCGCGAACGCGAGCGCGGCGAGCCACTGGAGCGCCGCCGAAAGGATCAGGATCGCCGCCCAGCCCGCTCCGGGCCGGAGGGCGAGCATCGGCTCCGCCACCGTGCGCGCGATCAGGCCGGCGTTCAGAGCCACGTACGTGACGAGCGCGAGGTGCTCGTTCCCGTGCGGCTCGTCCTTCGAGTACCGCGGAAACATCCAGAACGCGACGCCGAAGATCATCTGTGCGACGAATCCCACCATGAAGAGGTGGACATACACGGGATGCAGGGCCGCGATCGCCGAAGGGAGCCCCAAGGCTTCCGGCACGGCGAGCGTGACGCCGATGAGGAGCGACACGACGAGGTACGCGAGCGCGGACTTCAGGAACCATCGGGTCAGCGGCGGCATGACGGTCTCAGCGCTCGTCGCGCGGCGCGAGCGCGGCGTATGCCGTGTTGGCGAGGAAGGCGACGATGGCGACGCCGTTCAGGAGTCCGCCCCACGCGCGGGCCTCCGGCCACGGGACGAGGTCTCCGGCGACGCGGAGGACGAGCGACGCGTGCAGGAGCACGAGGTGGGCATAGAACGCGGGACGATATGCGATGCGGATCCCGAGCACCGCGGGGAAGATGATCGGCGCGTGCCCGAAGATCATCGAGAAGACGAAACCGAGGAGGATCGCGTGGAGCAGGGCATCGTAATGTGCTCCCGCCTGCGTGGCGCCCGAGCCGAGCGCCAGGGCGCCCGCGGCGCCGAGCCACGCGTACCCGGACAGGAGCGCCACCGCGATGAACCGGGTGAGCCCCGACTGCCGTATCGTCCGCCGCGCGATGTCGAAAACACCGAGCCATACCGCCAGCCCGATCAGGGACGCGCCGGCGAGTCGGACGCCGGCGTCAGGCGCGACGGAGATCCATGCGAGCCCGGCGACAAACGTGACGGCCGCGGCGACGAATGCCGCGCGAGGCGTCGCGCCGAGCGGGAGCAGCCGCGTCAGCTCGAGCCGCTCACCAGCGATCGTCAGGACGAGAAAGCCGATCCACCAGAAGACAACCCGGTGGATCGGCCATCCAGCAAGCCAGAGCGTCTGACCCGTCAGCCAGCAGAGCGCCCCCGTCGCCATGACGACCGTGAAGAGCGCCGTCTGGCGCTTCACGATGACGGCGAAGACGATCGTCATGACGGCGCTTCCGAGCGTGAGTAGCCAGACACCGCCTGGCCATCCCGCCGCGAGCGCCAGCGCTCCGATGCCGGTGGCCAGCGGAGCGATATAAGCCCAGAGACGTCCGAGCGCGACGGCGCGCTCCAGGCCGATGACGGTCCCGAGGAACCCGGATACCATCAGCGGACCGTGAAACGCTACCAGAGAGGGGGCCGCGGGCACCGTCCACCCGAGCCGGGCGAGACCTCCGGCGAGCGCGCCGAGGAGCGCCAGCATGCCGAGCGCCATGAGGGGAAACCGGGCACGCTGCCGTCGTCGGAGCGGCGCTACGTCCAGCCCAGTTGCCTCCGGGCGGCGTCGGACATCATCGACGGCTGCCATGGCGGCTCCCACACGAGATCGACACTGACCGAGCGGATGCCAGGAACGTGGCGCTGGATGGCCACCTTCGACTCCTCGACGATCGACTCGCCGAGCGGGCACGCGGGAGTCGTCATCGTCAGCGCGACGTCGACGTGACCATTGACGATGTCCGCCTTGTACACCAGGCCGAGATCCACGATGTTCATCCCGATCTCGGGATCGATCACATCGCGAAGGGCTTGTAAGATGCCCGCCGACGTCGGCTCTGTCATCGTCTTCAACTCTACGCGTCTCCGCGGCACACAGCCGGCTCGATTCGGTGCGGGCGGCCTGAGGGCCGCGTGACGTTGCGTCGCAGGGCGTATACGCTTGATCCCCAATCGTCCTTGGAGGAAACCCGTGAGCGATCAACCGGAGGTGAGTCGCGTCGTCGACCTGGTGTCGTACCAGGATGGAGCGGTCGTGAGCCGGATCGTCGTCAAGCGGGAGACCGGCAACGTGACGCTCTTCGCCTTTGACGCCGGTCAGGAGTTGAGCGAGCACACCGCGCCGTACGATGCCCTGGTCCAGGTCCTGGACGGCGAAGCCGCGATCACGGTCGCGGGACGCCCGCATCGCGTACGTGCGGGCGAGATGATCCTCATGCCCGGGCATCAGCCGCACGCCCTGAAGGCCGTCTCCCGGTTCAAGATGCTGCTGACGATGATCCGCTCGTGACGACTTCGGCGTAAGGAAGGCGGCCGCCTTCAGTGGCCAATCAAGTGAGCCGCCGGGACATGGAGCGCTGGCTCCGCGAGCACGGGTTCACGCTCGCTCTCGGGAAAAGGACAGGACATATTT
>JBGOTH010000650.1:0-2582 GCA_041476345.1 Methylomirabilia bacterium | reverse complement strand
CTCGTCCCCGCGCAGAACTTCGCCACGCGTGACGGTTTCATCGTCATCTTCTGCAACAAGCCGAAGTTCTGGGACGCGCTGGTCGTGGCGCTCGAGCTGCATGATGCCGGCCGCGATGAGCACTTCGCGACGTTCGCCGCTCGCCTGGCCAACAAGGATGCGCTGGTGCCGATGCTCTCCGCGCGCTTCAAAGAACGCTCGACGGCGGAGTGGCTCGCCCTGTTGCGCGGCCGCGTCCCCTGCGCGCCGGTCAACTCGATGGCGGAGGCGCTGGCCGACGAACAGGTGCTGGCGCGCGAGATGATCGTCGAGGTGAAGCACCCGGAGCGCGGCACGCTGCGCGAGGTCGCCTCCCCCGTGAAGACACCCGGCGCGATCACCGCCCCCACCCCCGCCCCGAAGCTCGGCCAGCACACCGATGACATCCTGCGCGAGCTGCTCGGCTACGACGCCGGACGAATCACGCAGCTCCACGCCAGCGGCGCGTTCGGGGCTCCCATGTCAAAGGTGTAAGCTTCGCCCCCAAGATGCGCAGCATGGCCGGACAGACGCAGACGACGCCGCGCACGGATGTCGAGGACGTCACCAAGACCGCGGTCGCGCCACCCTGGATGACGGTCCTCCACAATTGTGAGTGCCACACGTTCGAGCAGGTCGTGCGACAGCTGCAGAAGGCGATCCAGTGCTCCGAGGCGGAAGGCTGGGACATCGCCTGGCAGGTCCACAACACCGGCAAGGCCGTCGTGAAGATCGGCCCCGAACCCGAGTGCGTGCGTGTCGGCAACATCCTGTCGTCCATCGGCCTCGTCGTCACGGTCGTCCAGAGCTAAGGGCCATCTCCAGAGAGGGTTTGGGCATGCCAACCGTCCACGTCGACAAGAACGGCCCCGTCACCATCGTGACCATCGACCGCCCCGAGGTGCGCAATGCGGTGGACGAGCCCACGCGCGAGGCACTCGCGGACGCGTTTCGCGCGTTCGACGCCGACGAGAGTGCCCATGTCGGCATCCTCACCGGCGCCCACGGCGTCTTCTGCGCGGGCGCCGATCTCAAAGCCTTCGCCGCGGGCAAGAAGCGGCGAAGATCAGAGGACGGCGACGGCCCGATGGGAACGAGCCGCATGATCCTCGGCAAGCCGGTGATCGCGGCCGTGGAAGGTTACGCGGTGGCCGGCGGTCTCGAGCTCGCGCTGTGGTGCGACATGCGCGTGGCCGCGGAAGACGCGGTGTTCGGCGTGTACTGCCGGCGATGGGGCGTGCCGCTCATCGACCTCGGCACCGTGCGGCTGCCGCGATTGATCGGCCAAAGCCACGCCATGGACATGATCCTCACCGGCCGTGGCGTCTCGGGCGAGGAAGCCCGCCGCATGGGCCTCGCCAATCGGCTTGCGCCCAAGGGCCAGGCGCTCGCCGAAGCCGTGAAGCTGGCGCAGGAATTGGCCGCGCTGCCGCAGCGGTGCATGCGCTCCGATCGCCTCTCCGCGCTCGAGCAGTGGTCGCTCAGGTGGCGCGAGGCCATGCTCAACGAGTTCCACCGCGGCATGACGGTGATCAACTCCGGCGAGTCGAAGGACGGCGCGACACGCTTCGCGTCCGGTGCCGGACGGCACGGAGCGAGGGCGTAGCGGCTCACATCACCGGGCCGATGATCCACGGCGCGAACTCTTCCTCCCCGACCCCCGACAGCTCGCTCTTGGTCCGCTTGCCGGAGGCGACGGCGATCATCTCCTCGAAGATCTGTTTGCCGACGGCCGGCAGTGGCGTGCCCTCGAGGATCACGCCGCAGTTGATGTCCATGTCCTCCTGCATGTGGCGGTACATGAGGGAGTTGGTCGCGAGCTTGATCGACGGCACGGGCTTGCAGCCGAACACGGAGCCACGGCCCGTCGTGAAGCAGATGAGATTGCAGCCGCCCGCGACGAGGCCGGTGATCGACACCGGGTCGTGACCCGGCGTGTCCATGAAGACGAAGCCGCGCGTCGAGATCGGCTCCCCGTACATGAAGACGTCCATCATCGGCGTCGTGCCGCCCTTGGAGACGCCGCCCAGCGACTTCTCGAACACCGTCGTGAGGCCGCCCGCCTTGTTGCCCGGCGCCGGGTTGTTGTCCATCGCGTCGATGCCGCGGCAATACCACTCCCACCACTTGTAGCGGTCGATCAGCTTCTTGGCGACGCCCTCGTTGATCGCGCGCCGGATCAGCAGGTGCTCCGCGCCGTAGATCTCGGGCGTCTCCGCGAGCACGCCGGTGCCGCCGTAGCGCACGAGCTCGTCGACGGCCCAGCCGAGCGCGGGATTCGCGGTGATCCCGCTGTTGCCGTCCGACCCCCCGCAGTTCGTTGCGAGGCACAGCTCGGAGATCGGCTGCTGCGTGCGCTGCACGTCGTTCGCGATCGGCCGGAGCTTCGCCACCTCCGCCACTGCGCGCTCGACGGCCTTCCGGATGCCGCCCGCCTCCTGAATGTTCACGAGGAACGGCTTGCGCTCGGGATGGCCGGGCACCGACATCTTCTGCCGCTCGACCATGACCGCCGCCTGGTTCGTCTCGCAGCCGAGGCCGACCAGGATGTACGCGGCGACGTT
>JBGOTH010000649.1:0-2586 GCA_041476345.1 Methylomirabilia bacterium | reverse complement strand
GAGGTTCTTCTCACCGCCCTCGCGCAAGACGATCTCGAGCCGCGGCTCGTCGAGGCACTCCCCTGGCTCGTGCTGCGGTACTCGACTCTCGATTGGAGTTGGGTCGTGCGGGAAGCAAAAGTGCGCGATCTTCAGAACCGCGTGGGATTCGTCGTGGGCCTGGCACACCAACTCGCTGTGCGTGTTGGCGACGAGCGTAAGGCTCGCTCGTTGGTCGACCTCGAAGCGCACCTCGATCGCAGTCGGCGGCCCGCGAAGATACGCTGTGCCGAGCATCGCTGCCCGAGCCTGAGCGCCGCTGGCTCGTCGCGCATCGCCCCAAAGCCGCCAAGCACTGGAACCTGCTGACGGACTGGACCGTCGATGCCCTCCGCTACGCGGCCTGAACTACCAAATCCGTGGCGGGCTTCATTGGTCCGCTGATGCACTGGCTGTTAGACGGCTACAACGTGATTCGCAGGAACCCTGAGCTCTCCGCCACCGAAGACGAGGAGGGGCTCGGCGCCGGGCGGCAGGCACTGTTCAATCTGCTCTCGAACGCGGCACAGCGCTCCCGCCACCGATTCACGGTCGTCTTCGATGGCGCAAAGGGCGGAAGCCGTGCCGTCGGCGGCGTGGGCGTCGAAGTCATCTTCTCCGGCAATTTGGGCAACGCCGACAAGCTTCTCATCGAGCGCGCTACACCAAACGTCACGGTCGTCTCGGACGATCGTGAAGTCACCGACGGCGCTCGCCGGGCCGGCGCACAGACGATCTCCACCAAGGAGTTTATGGGGCGGATCCGCAACGGCGGGCAGCGGCGTCGATAGCTCTCGACCAACGTAGACGGGAAACTGTTGACCGCGGATGTAATACAGTGCGGGCGTCCCATGGCGCCTGCGTGGCCGCGGCACCCGACGGTCTACGAGATCAACACGTGGACCTGGCTCGACGCGCTGAGCCGGACGATCGGCCGCCGCACCACCCTCGCGGACGTGCCGGACGAGGTGCTCGCGCGCATCGCCGATCACGCCTTCGACGCCGTGTGGCTGATGGGCGTCTGGGAGCGCAGCCCGGGAGCGCGGGAGGTGTCACGCACGGTGGCCGGCCTCCAGGAGGAGTACCGGCGCGCGCTGCCCGACTACCGCATCGACGACGTGGTGGGCTCGCCCTACGCCGTGGCCCACTACCGCGTCGACCCGGTGCTCGGCGGCGATGAAGGCCTGGCGGCGCTACGGAAGCGGCTCGCGCGCCTCGGCCTGCGGTTGATCCTCGACTTCGTGCCCAATCACCTCGCGATC
The DNA here is from genome assembly GCA_041476345.1 of Methylomirabilia bacterium. Classification (GTDB taxonomy): domain Bacteria; phylum Methylomirabilota; class Methylomirabilia; order Rokubacteriales; family CSP1-6; genus VGLJ01. The sequence goes on along the minus strand of JBGOTH010000649.1, from coordinate 1,306 downwards.
GACCATGCGTGGACCCGGGAGGCGCCCGACCGCCTGCTGCAAGGCGACGACGGCACGCTCGCGGCGGCGCCGCACAACTGGTTCCGCCAGGACGTCGGCGGCGGCTCGCGGATCTTCGCCTACGGGCGCGATCCGTACTTCGACGGCTGGAGCGACACGGTGCAGATCGACTACCGCCGCGCCGACACGCGGCGCGCGATGCGCGAGACGCTGGCGGCGGTGGCGGAGCGCGCCGACGGCGCGCGCTGCGACATGGCGATGCTCGCCGTCCACGACGTGTTCCTGCGCACGTGGGGCGGCGCGTTCGACAAGCCTGGTGCGCAGTTCTGGCTGGAGGCGATCACGCAGGTGAAGAAGGATCATCCCGACTTCCTCACGATGGCGGAGGTGTACTGGGATCTCGAGTGGACCCTGCAGCAGCAGGGCTTCGAGTACACGTACGACAAGCGGCTCTACGACCGCCTCGTCCATGGGTCCGCGGACGAAGTGCGCGCGCACCTCGGCGGGGATTTCGAGTACCAGCGTCGCCTCGCGCGCTTCATCGAGAACCACGACGAGCCGCGCGCGATGAACGCCCTCAGCCCCGGGCGCGACCGGGCCGCCGCCGTCGTCGCGCTGACGTTGCCGGGTCTGCGCCTCGTGCACGAAGGCCAGATGGAAGGCTGGCGTCTCAAGCTGCCGGTCCAGCTCGGCCGCCGCCACGCGGAGCCGACCGAGGCGGGCCTGCCCGAATTCTACGGCGCGCTGCTCCGTGCGCTCGGCGAGCCCGTGTTCCACGACGGCGCCTGGCGACTACTCGATCCTCGCGAGGCGTGGGCGGGCAATCCGACTCATCGCGGCTTCGTCCTCCATCAATGGTCGCTCGACGGCGAGCACCGGCTGGTGGCCGCGAATCTCGGGGCGACGCAGGGGCAGTGCTTCGTCCCGCTCACCGTTCCGAACCTCGGCGAACGGCCCTGGCGCGTGCGCGACCTCCTCAGCCCGGCGGAGTACGTCCGCGACGGCGCGGACCTGAGCGCGCGCGGCCTCTATCTCGACATGGCACCGCACGCCTGCCACCTCTTCGACGTCGAGCCGATGTAGCCATGTCGGTTCTGTCGTCCGCTTGTCGTTCCGAGGGTCAGCCCTTGACCCCGCCCATCGTCAGGCCGGCGGTCATGCGCCGGCGGAACGCGTAGTAGATCGCGACCGGCGGCGCCGCGTAGACGATCGCGGTCGCCATCATGTAGTTCCAGGGCGATTGGTCGCTGCTGAGGAACTGCGCGAGCGCCACCGGCACCGTCATGCTCGATTTCGAGGACAGGAG
>JBGOTH010000648.1:0-2586 GCA_041476345.1 Methylomirabilia bacterium | reverse complement strand
GGAGGCGCTGCTCGAAGGTAGCTCGTCGTTCGCGTTGATCGACGTCAGGGAGGCCGGCGAGTACAACAGCAGCCACATTGCGGGCGCGAGCGTGATCGCCCGACGGCAGCTGGAGTTCGCGATGCCGCACGCGGTGCCGTTCCCCGAGACGCCGGTCGTCCTGTGTGACGACGATGGGCGCCGCGCGCGACTCGCGGCGGCTACGGTGGAGCGCATGGGCTACCGTCGCGTGTCCGTGCTCGACGGCGGCGTCAACCGCTGGGTGACCGACGGCTTCGCCACGGAGTGGGGCAGCAACGTGCCGAGCAAGGACTTCGGGGAAAAAGTCGAGAAGGTTCATCACGTTCCCGAGATCGAGGCGACAGAGCTCGCGGAGCGCATGCGCAAGGGGGAGAGGCTCGTCATCCTCGACAGCCGCACGCCCGAGGAGTTCCGGCGCTTCTGCATCCCCACCGGTCGCAGCGTGCCGGGCGGAGAGCTGGCGCTGCGCATCACCGATATCGCGAAACGCCTCGACAAGGACACGACGATCATCGTCAACTGCGCGGGACGCACGCGCAGCATCATCGGCGCGCGCGTTTTGCAACGCATGGGCGTTCCCAACGTCTACGGTCTGAAGAACGGGACGGCCGGCTGGCTGCTCGCCGGACATCAGCTCGAGACCGGCGCCGATCGTGTGGATCTCCCCGCGCCGTCGCCCGAGGCGGTGGCGGCGGCCGAAGCCTATGCCGCGAGACTGGCCGTCGAGGACGGCGTGCCCTTTCTGGATGTCCCGGCACTCGTGCACATGATGGCGCGTCGTCAGCGCGAGTCCGTGTATCTCGTCGACGTGCGCACGAGAGAGGAGTACGCCAAGGGCCACATCCCCGGCTTCCGATGGGTCCCCGGCGGCCAGGCCGTGCAGCGCTCCGACGAGGTCGCCGTCGTGAAGCACTGTCCGATCGTGTTCGCCTGCGATCGCATCGCGCGGGCCACGCTGATCGCGTCCTGGTATCGGCAGATGGGCTTCCGCGACGTCTACGCGGTGGACGGCGGGACAGCCGCTTGGCTGGCGAGCGGCCGCGCGTTGCAGACGGGCGGGCCGGACGAGCTTCCGGTCGGCTACGACGTCACTCGCGCGAAGACGGCGTTGATCTCTCCCGGCGAGCTGCACGCGTCGCCGTCGCCCGCGGTGATCTTCATCGACACCAGCCAGGACTTCGCCCGCGGGCACGTGCCCGGCGCGCGGTGGGTGCCGAGGGGATGGCTGGAATTCTGGATCGGCGACATCGTGCCGTCGAAGGACACGCCGGTGGCCGTCACGTGCAACGACGATCACGGGTCGGTTCTGGCGAGTGCGACGCTGAGAGACCTGGGTTACCGGCACGTGTCGGTCCTCGACGGCGGAATGGAGGCGTGGCGGAAAGCGGGGCTCCCGGTGGAGCGGGGGCTGTCCGGTGTGATGGCGCCGCCGACCGATGTCCTGCTCGCGGGCCCCGACCGCAACTTCGCCGACATGCAGAACTATCTTCGGTGGGAAGAAGCGCTGGGACACAAGTACGGGACGACGTCACGCTAGTTTGCCTTGGGAGGGCGCTTGTCCGCCCGCGTTCAGGTGAGCCCCCCTCTCGGCTATGATCGCCGTATGAAGACTTCACTCGGGCAAGCGCTGGACTTCCTGGCGGCAGGCGACTGGCAGAAGGCCCACGAGATCGTGCAGAACGAGAAGTCGACGACGGGGTCGTGGCTACACGGCATCGTGCACATTCTCGAGGGCGACATGAAGAACGCGCAGGGCTGGTACGGCCGCGCGGAGCGCGCGTTTCCGGGGATGGACGCGGCGCCGGCGGAGATCGCGGCGGCGCGGCGCGCTCTGGAGGCGCGCGGTTAGCTCACGCTCGTGCCGGTGAGGCCCTGGATGAAGTGGTCGAGGACGAAATTGTAGAGGAGCGCGACCGGGAGCCCGACGATCAGCGCGCCCGCCATCAGCGCGCCCCAGTAGTAGATGTCCCCGCGAATCAGCATCGTGGCCATGCCGACCGTGACCACCTTCTCCGCGCGCGGCGCCACGTAGACGACGGCGTAGAGGAACTCCTGCATCGAGAGCGTGAACGCGAAGATCGCCGTGATGACCATGCCGGGCCGGCTCACCGGCACGACGACGCGCCACAGCCCGGCGATTCGGCCGCACCCGTCCACCCATGCCGCCTCTTCGATCTCGACCGGCACCGTCTGGAAATAGCCCATCATCTTCCACGTGCAGAACGGGATCGTGAAGCTCGGATAGACGACCACGAGCGCCCACCACGAGTCGAAGAGCCCGAGCGCGCCCACCACGCGCGCGAGCGGGATGAACAGGATGATCGACGGGACGAGGTAGGTCAGGAAGATGCCGATGCCGAGGTTCTCGCCGCCGGGCAGTCGTAGGCGGGCGAGCGCGTAGCCGGCCGGGACCGCGGTCACCATCGTGATCGCGACGACGCATACCGCGAGGTAGAGCGTGTTGACGAGCTGGGCGATGAAGGCCGTCTGCGTGAAGAGGAGCGTGAAGTGCCGCAGCGTCGGCGCGAGGTGGAACCAGAGCGGCCCCTGGTCCATCCGGTAGAG
>JBGOTH010000647.1:0-2586 GCA_041476345.1 Methylomirabilia bacterium | reverse complement strand
CTGGAAGGGCGCGGCACCGAGCACGTGCCGGCGCAGGGGCCGGTGCTGCTCGTTGCGAACCACTCGAGCTTTCTCGATCCGCCGCTGGTCGGCGGGGTCACGCCGCGGCCGCTCACGTTCATGGCGAAGGCCGAGTTGTTTCGGGTGCCGCTGCTCGGCACGCTGATCCGTCACCTGAACGCCCGGCCGGTGCGGCGTGAGGGCGCGGACGCGAGCGCGCTCCGGACCGCGCTGCGCGTCCTGCAGGACGGCGGCGTGCTGCTGATCTTTCCGGAGGGCACGCGTGGCCCGGAGGGCACGCTGCGCGAGGCGAAGGCGGGGGCAGGAATGCTCGCGGTGCTGAGCGGTGCCCCCGTGGTGCCGGTGCACGTCAAAGGAAGCGGGCGTGCGTGGCCGCGCGGTCAGACGTTGCCGCGGCCCGCGAAGGTCACGGTCACCTTCGGACGGCCGCGGGTGTTCGAGCGACGCGATGCACAGGGACGCAAGACGGACTACGAGGCCGTGAGCCGCGAAGTGATGGCGGCGATCGCACGGCTGGCGGATGCCGCAGCTAGGCCCGGAACCCCCGCCGACACTGGCGCGCGCTCCGGGGTGCGGGACCTTCAATACTTCGACGGGAGGAATGGGCTGCATGGAGAAGGATGACCGTAAACCCCTCGGGAGCCTGCAAAAGGAGGGTGGCCAGGAGCAGGACGAGGAACGGATGGAAGACTGGTTCAAGGAGAGCGTCGCCACCAACGAGTTCGAGGAAGGCGAGGTCGTTCGCGGCCGCGTCGTCCACGTGGGCTCCGGCGAAGTGCTGGTCGACGTCGGGTACAAGAGCGAGGGCACGATCGCGGTGGAAGAGTTCCGCGGTCTGTTGCCCAAGGTCGGCGACGAGATCGAGGTGTACCTCGAAGCCAAGGAAGACAACGAAGGCCTGATCGTCCTGTCGAAGGACAAGGCGGACAAGATCAAGGTCTGGGACGCCATTACCCACGCCCACGAGAAAGGCGTGCCGGTGGAAGGCCGCGTCGTGGAAGTGGTCAAGGGCGGTCTCGCGGTCGACGTCGGCGTCAAGGCGTTCCTGCCCGGCTCGCAGGTCGACTTGCGCCCGGTGAAGAACCTCGCCGCGATGGTGGGCCAGCAGATCCGCGCGAAGGTCATCAAGCTCAACCGTCGCCGCGGTAACGTCGTGCTGTCCCGCCGCACCGTCCTCGAGGAGGAGCGCGAGGAGAAGAAGAAGCACACGATGGAAGTGCTGTCGGAGGGGATGACCCTCACGGGTACCGTGAAGAACATCACGGACTACGGCGCGTTCATCGACCTGGGCGGCATCGACGGGCTCCTGCACGTCACCGATATGAGCTGGGGGCGCGTCGGCCATCCGTCCGAGATCTTCAACGTGGGCGACCAGGTCGAAGTCGTCGTGCTGCACTTCGACCGCGACAGCGGCCGCGTCTCCCTCGGCTACAAGCAGAAGTCGTCCGACCCGTGGGAGCGCGTGGAGCAAACCTACGCGCCGGAGACCAAGACGCGCGGGCGCGTGGTGAGCCTGACCAACTACGGCGCGTTCGTGGAGTTGGAGCCCGGCGTGGAGGGGCTGGTCCACGTCTCCGAGATGTCGTGGAGCCGCCGGGTACGCCATCCGTCGAAGATCGTCAACGTGGGCGACGAGGTGGACGTCATCGTCCTCGACGTCAACAAGGGCGCGAAGCGGATCTCGCTCGGCATGAAGCAGGTCGAGATCGATCCGTGGACGACCATCGAGGAGCGGTTCCGACCCGGCACGCAGGTGCCCGGCCGTGTCCGCAACTTGACGGACTTCGGTGCCTTCGTCGAGCTGGAGGCGGGCGTCGACGGCCTGTTGCACATTTCCGACATGTCGTGGACCCGGAATGTCGCGCATCCGTCGGAGCTGCTCAAGAAGGGACAGGACATCGACACCGTCATTCTTTCGCTCGATCGCGAGAACAAGCGGATCTCGCTCGGACTGAAGCAGCTGCAGCCCGATCCGTGGTCGACGGTCGCTCAGCGTTTTCCGATGGGATCGCGCGTCACCGGCAAGGTCGTGCGGCTCACGGACTTCGGCGCCTTCGTGGAGCTGGAGCCCGGCGTGGACGGGCTGCTGCACGTCTCGCAGATGGCGAACCGGCCGATCAACCGGCCGGAAGACCTCGTCGCCGTCGGTGACGAGCTGACGCTCCTCGTGATTCGGGTCGATCCAAACGAGCGGCGTATCGGGCTCAGCCTGAAGGAGCTCGCGCACGTCGTGGTGGAGGCGCCGGTGGACCCGGGCGCCGCCGGGCGTGGACGTGGCAAGCGCGGGAAGAGCCGGGAATACGACTACGACGATGAGGAGTAGATCCCTCAGGGTTATCGCGGCTACCCTGGTCATCTTCGGCGGTGTGGCGGCGCTGTTCCTGGTCGTGACGCGCCTGTCGCGATCCGGCGGGGAGGGAGGGCCGCCGCTCTTCGGTCCCCGGGTGGCGGTCGTCGAGCTGGAAGGGATGATCCTCGAGGTCGACGACCTCGTTCGTGAGCTGAAGTCGCATCGCGACAACCCGCTGGTCAAGGCCGTCGTCATCCGCATCAACAGCCCGGGCG
>JBGOTH010000646.1:0-2589 GCA_041476345.1 Methylomirabilia bacterium | reverse complement strand
GACACGCGCATGTTGGCGCGGATCAGCGAGAGATCGACGCCGTTTTCGTCGTACTGTCCCGGTGCGCCGAAGCGCTCTCGAGGAGGATCGGCCATCAGCCGCATTCTACCTCGGGGCTCGTTGACTCCCCCTCGTGATCCACGGTAGCGTCGATGCCGCTCGTCCACCACGACGCGGAGAGGACGCCATGCCGAAATACATCATCGAGCGCGAGATTCCGGGAGCGGCGGAGCTGTTCAGCAAGGAAAAGGAAGCGATCTCGAAGAAGTCGTCCGCCGTCGTCAAAGAGCTGGGCCAGGTGGGCTCGCCTTCGAGCGAGGCCTTCGACCCGATGATGCGGTCGGCGAGGTGCTTCGGGGTGTAGTCGCCGGGTGACGCGTGGCGGGCGGACGTCGCCGCAGTGAGACAAGCGCCGTATTCGCCGCAAAACTTCGTCTCGGCGGCGTTGTCGTGGCCGCAGTGCGCGCAACGCATCAGGGATCGCGAAAATCCAGCATCGGCGCTATTCTACCGCTCCGACCCTGACGAAAGGACACGCCCATGCCCAGCTTCGAGAACCGCGGCGCCACCATCTACTACGAAGAGTTCGGAAAAGGGTTCCCCATTCTCACGTTCGCGCCGGCGGGGCTCCAATCCACCGTCGCGGTGTGGAGCGACCCCTCCGCGCCCATCAACCCCACCACCGAGCTCGCGAAGAATTTCCGCGTGATCGCGATGGATCAGCGCAACGCCGGCGGCAAATCCCGCGGGCCCATCACCGCGCAGGACGGCTGGCACACGTACACGGCCGATCACATCGCGCTGCTCGACCACTTGAAGATCGACCGGTGCCATCTCTACGGCCAGTGCATCGGCGGGTCCTTCATCCTGAGCCTGGTGAAGGCGCAACCCACGCGCGTCGCATCCGCCGTGCTCGCGCAGCCGATCGGACGCGTGGGCGCCCCCGCGGTCGAGCGCACCCCGCGATTCAACGCGTGGGCCGAGTCGCTCACAGACCATCCGGAAGCGACCGCGCCGGTGCTCGACGCGTTCTACAAGAACCTGTACGGCATGGGCTTCGTCTACTCCGTGGACCGTGCGTTCGTCGCGAGCTGCACGACGCCGTGCCTGGTGCTGGCGGGCAACGACGACGCGCACCCGCGGCCGATCTCCGAGGAGGTGGCGAAGCTGCTGCCGAATTGCGAGCTGATCCTGGAGTGGAAGACCGGCGCCGCGCTGGCGTCCGCGCGCGCCCGCGTGATGGAGTTCCTGGCGAAGCGCTGAACCGCCCGCTACGCCGTCAGCGCCTCCTTGAACACGGCCAGCGTGCGCTCCACATCCGCCTCCGTGTGCGCGCACGAGACGTAGATCTTCGACCCGCCCTTCAGCACCCCGCGCCGCAGACACGCTTCGTTGAACCGCTTGAGCTTCGCCGCGTCGTTCGTCAGCGTCGCGCGGTAGTCCACGATCGGCGTGTCGGTGAAGAAGACGTCGAACACCGTCGGGTGGCCGACGACCTGCGCCGTGATCCCGAGCGTCTTGACGAGGTCGGCCAGGCCCGTCATGAGCGCGCCGCCGATCGCGCGCACGCGCTCGTACGCCCCGGGCTTGCGCAGCTCGGCGAGCGACGCGAGCCCGGCCGCCGACGCCACCGGGTTGCCGTTCAGCGTCCCCGACTGCGACACGAACGCGTCCGTGCCTTCGCTGCGCGGATCGAACCCGGACATGATGTCGGCACGGCCCGCGACGGCGGCGAGCGGAAAGCCGCCGCCGATGATCTTGCCGTACGTGGCGAGATCCGGCGTCACGCCGTAGACTTCCTGCGCGCCGCCGTACGCGAACCGGAAGCCCGTCACCACCTCGTCGAAGATCAGCGGGATGCCATAGCGCTGGGTCAACCGCCGAACGCCCTCGAGAAAACCTTCGCGCGGCGGGATGATGCGCTGAAACGGCTCGACGATGACGGCCGCCAGGCTGTCCGCGTGCACGGCGAGGAGCGCGTCCACGGTCGCCAGATCGTTGTAGGGCGCGATGAGCACCTCCCCTTCGAGGACCTGCGGGATTCCGGCGGAGTCCGGCATGGGCGCGGGAAAGGCCTTCGGCGACCTCGGCGTCTGCGACATCAGCGCGTAGTCGTGGCTGCCGTGGTAGCCGCCCTCGAACTTCATGATCTTGTCGCGGTGGCGGAACGCGCGCGCCGCGCGCAGCGCGAAGAACGTCGCTTCGCTTCCCGTTGACGTGAATCGCACCTGCTCCGCGCACGGCACCGCGCGGCAGATCTCGTCGGCGAGACGGATGGCCGGCTCGTTGACGAGAAAATACGTCGTGCCGTCCGCGAGCTGCTCGGTGACGGCGCGGACCACGGCCGGATGTGCATGTCCGAGGAACATCGGCCCCGAGCCGAGCAGGTAGTCGATGTACTCGCGGCCGCTCCAGTCCCACAGCCGGGCGCCCTGCGCACGCTTCACCACGAAGGCGAGATCGTCGCGGTAGCGCCCGGTGCCGAGTACGCCGCCGGGCAATCGCCGGCCCGCAAGGTCGAGGAGCGCAGCTTCGTCCGTGGATCGCGGCGTCGTCTCTGGCGTCATCTCACACCTCGCTGGATTGGGG
>JBGOTH010000645.1:0-2600 GCA_041476345.1 Methylomirabilia bacterium | reverse complement strand
CTCGCGGGGTGGCACCGGTCCAAGTTCGATCTCCCCGTCGTCGCCGTCACCGGCTCCAATGGCAAGACGACGACGAAGGAGCTGATCGCGGCGGTGCTCGGGATCCGCTGGAACACGCTGAAGTCGGCGAGCAGCTTCAACAACCAGTGGGGAGTGCCCCTCACGTTGCTCGGCCTCGGACCCGAGCACGGCGCGCTGGTCGTCGAGATCGGCACGAATCAGCCCGGTGAGATCGAGGCCCTCGCGCGGCTCGCCGCGCCGACGGTGGGCGTCGTGACGGTGGTCGCGCCGGTCCATGTCGAGTTCCTCCGCGACCTCGAGGGCGTACGCGAAGAGAAGGCCGGGCTCGTGCGCGCAGTCCCGCCCACGGGCGTCGCGGTCCTCAACGCCGACGATCCTCGCGTGGCGGGCATGGCGCGGGAGACGCGCGCGCGCGTCGTCACGTTCGGCGCCGCGGCCTCCGCCGCCGTCCGTGTGGTGGGTGACGTCGTCGAGAGCGCCGACGGTCTCACGTTCACGGTCGCGCACGGCGGCGCGCGCCGGCCGATCACGGTCGCGCTGAGCGGCCGGCACAACGTCGTCAACGCGCTCGCGGCCGCGGCCGCGGGCCTGGCCCTCGGGCTCAGCCTCGAAGAGATCGCGCGCGGGCTCGCGGCGGCGCGTCCCGTGAAGGGCCGCTGCGTGTGGCGCATGGCCGGTGACGTGCGGATCCTCGACGACACCTACAACGCCAATGCCGACTCGGTGCGTGCCGCGATCGACACGGTGGTGACCCACCGCGGGGACGCGCGGCTGGTCCTGGTCCTCGGCGACATGCTGGAGCTCGGCGCGATCACCGACGGCGTGCATCGCGAGATCGGGCGCTACGCGGCCGCCGCCGGCGCGCAGGTGATCGTCGGCATGGGGCGCCATGCGCGCGTGCTCGTCGACGAAGCGCGCGCCGCGGGCGTGGCGGGGGCGGAAGCGACGGAGACGTTCGAAGACACCGTCGCCTTTCTCCTCAAGGAGCTGGCTCCAGGCGACGTCGTCCTCGTCAAGGGCTCGCGCGGCATGCGCATGGAGCGTGTCGTCGACGCGCTGGTGGCGCGGCTCGCCCGCGCCGGCCGGGAATGAGGGCGGCGGATGCTCTACTACCTCCTCGTCCCGCTCGCCAAGGACCACATCGTCTTCAACGTCTTCCGCTACCTGACGTTCCGGTCTTTCATGGCCTTGATCACGGCCCTGGTGATCTCGCTCGTGATCGGGCCGGGGATCATCGCGCGGCTTCGGGAGCGGCAACACGGCGGCGAGACGATCCGGGAGGACACGCCGGAGCGGCACCGGACGAAGAAGGGCACGCCGACGATGGGCGGGATCATCATCCTCGCGGCACTCATCACCTCGACGGTGCTGTGGGCGAATCTCAGGAACCGCTACGTGTGGGTGGTGCTGCTCGCGACCGCGGGGTACGGGCTGATCGGCGTGTGGGACGACGCGATGAAGCTGCGCACGCGCAAGGGGGTGTCGGCGCGCGCGAAGTTCAGCCTCCAGCTCCTGTTGGCGTTCGTCCTGCTGCAGATCGTGTTCTGGCAGCCGCCGCAGAACAGCTGGGCGCCGGTGCTGGCGGTGCCGTTCCTGAAAGGCTGGCTGCTCGATCTGGGCTGGCTCTGGATTCCGTTCGCGATGCTGGTGATCGTGGGCAGCTCGAACGCCGTCAATTTGACGGACGGGCTCGACGGCCTCGCGATCGGGCCGATCGTCATGGCGGGCGGTGCCTTCGGCGTCATCGCCTACCTGACCGGCAACTTCAGGGCCGCCGATTACCTCCGGATCATCAACGTGAAGGGCGCGGGCGAGCTGACGGTCTTCTGCGCCGCGCTGATCGGGGCGGCGGTCGGCTTTCTCTGGTTCAACTGTCATCCCGCGCAGGTCTTCATGGGCGACGCGGGCTCGCTGGCGCTCGGCGGCGCCATCGGCATGCTGGCCGTCCTGACGAAGGCGGAGCTGCTCCTGCCGCTCATCTGCGGGCTCTACGTGGTGGAAGCGGGCTCCGTGATCATCCAGGTCGCGAGCTTCAAGCTCACCGGCAAGCGCGTCTTCCGCATGGCACCACTCCATCACCACTACGAGCTCGCGGGCTGGTCGGAGCCGAAGATCGTCGTGCGCTTCTGGATCGTCTCCTTCGCGTTGGCGCTCCTCGCGCTGACGACGCTGAAGCTTCGGTGAGGACGGCATGACCCAACTCGAGCTGGTCGACGGCGTGGTCCGCGGTGCTCCGTTCCTCGAACGGCTACGGGGCCGATCTGCAACGGTGGTCGGGCGGGCGAACGAAGCGACGGCCGCCGCACTGGTCCTGCACGCGGCGGGCGCCCGCGTGCGGGTCGAGCCGGTCACCACGCGCGCGGATCTCGCCGGCGACGCGCTGGTCGTCGTCACCGTCGCGACGGCGCTGCGGGTCCCTGCCGTGGTCGCCGCGCGTGAAGCCGGTGTCCCCGTCCTCGGCGATCTCGATCTCGCCTGGCTCGCGACCGAGGCGGACGCGTTCGCGGTGACGGGCGGGCCCAGCGCCGGCGCGGCCTCGAACCTCGCGGCCGCGCTCGTGGACGACCGCGCGCTGCTCG
>JBGOTH010000644.1:0-2600 GCA_041476345.1 Methylomirabilia bacterium | reverse complement strand
TCCCCAGCCACGCCACGTGCGCGTCGTACGGGATCGGCGCCTTGCTGAACGCGTTGCGCCGCGTCTCCGCGTCGTTGGCCCAGCGCCAGAGCATCGCCGCGTCGTCCATCCCCGCCCTACGCCAGCTCAGCGCCATCCTCCACCATCGCCGCGGTGATCGGACCGTCGGCCGCGATCGGCCGCGCCGCCCGTCGCCCCAGAAGCTCGGGGTACGCGCGGGGCGGCAGCCCCGGCGTGTGCACGCCGTTGCGCAAGACCCGCACGTTGTCGGACGAAAACGCTTCGCCGGCGCCGATCGCGCGGACGGCGAACACCGAGCGGAGCGCGAACTGTCGCAGCGCCTCCTCGACGGGCAATACCTTTTTGTCGCCCGTGCCCAGGACCTCCTCCGCTTCGCGCACCGCGCGCACGAGACGCCGCAGCTCGTCGGGCTCGACGGCGAACCCGTGATCGGGGCCGGGCAGCCGGTTGCTGAGCGTGAAGTGCTTCTCGATGACGCAGGCGCCGAGCGCGACGGAGACGACCGGCGCAATGATCGGATCGCGGGAGTGATCGGAGAGACCCACGAGACAGCCGGTCGTCTCTCGCAGCGTCGCGATCGCCCGCGCGTTGACGGCGTGCGGCGGCGTCGGATAGGCCGCCGTGCACTGCAGCATGACGAGGCCGGCATTCCCGACCTCCCGAGCGACCTCGAGGAGCGGCCGCACTTCGTCGATCGTGTGGGCGCCGGTGGACGCAAAAACCGGCTTACCACGTGCCAGCACCGCGCGGGCCAGCGGCAGATGACTCATCTCGTACGACGCCAGCTTGAACGCCGGGACGTGCGGATCGAGCAGCTCCACCCAGTCCTCGTCGAACGGCGTGCACAGGAAGTGCACGTTCCGCGCGCGACAGTGCGCGGCGAGCGTGGGCAGCCACGCCGGCGACAGCTCCATCGCTTCGATGACGTCGTAGATCGACCGCGGATCGCCGAGGTAGGTCGACCTCCCGGCCGTGCGAGGGTACAGCGTGCTCGCACGGAAGCCCTGAAACTTCACGGCGTCGGCCCCGGCCTCGGCGGCGACGTCGATGAGCGCCAGCGCGTGCGCGAGGCTCCCGTTGTGATTGCTGCCGGCCTCGGCGATCACGTAGACGGGCTCGCCGTCACCGATCCGTCGTCCAGCAACCGAAAGATTACGCAATCGCCAGCGTCCCCTGCAGCCGGCGGCTGAGCGTCGCCACCACGCGCTCCGCGCCACGGCCGTCGACCGCCTGCCGCGCGGCGGTGCCGAGCCGCATCCGGGCTTCCGCGTCGCGCAACGTCCGGACCGCCGCGGAGAGGGTGCGCCCCACCGCCCCCTCCCACGGGCCGGCGTCGATGACGGCGCCGAGACCGGCCATCGTCGCGAGCTGACGCGTTTGGTTGGCGTGGACCTCGACCGCCAACGTCGGCGTCGCGCAGGCGGCCAACTGCAGCATGGTCTGCCCGGCCGCGGTCACCGCCAGGTCGGCAGCGCGCATCAGGCGAAAGAGATCGGCGGGATCGCGATGAATCCGGAGATCCGCAAAGTCGCGCAATGCGCGCATGTCAGGAACGGCGAAGGGACCGAGCACCACGTCGACGGCCGCCTGCGCGGCCTCCGTCCGGACGGCTCGCACGAGATCGGCGAGTGAACGGCCGTTCGCGGCCGCGCCCAGCGTCACGAGCACGTTCGTGATCGCGGGGGTCCACGCGCGCGCCGGCGCCGTCGCGAGCTCGGCGGCGAGCAACGCGTACTGCGGCCCGAGCAGGTGCTCGGTGTCCGGCGCGCCCCGCTCGAAGGCGTCCCCCGGCGCCGCGCCGCTGTTGAGCACGACGTGCGCCGGCAACCGCCGCGGCGGCCAATCCTCCATCGCGACCACGATGCGCCCGCGTCGCCGCGCCTCCATCACCAACGCCGCGTCATAGTGATATCCGTCGAGCACGATCACGTCGGCGCGACCGCCGGCCGGCAGCTCCCCCGGCTCGGCCTCGCGCGCCGCGAAGCCCGCCCGGCGCGCGCGCGCCGCGGCCACACCGCTCTCCACCCAGAGCTCGACGCCGGCGCCCGCCGCCGCGAGGGCGCTGCCCAGCGCGAAGCAGCGATGCAGGTGGCCGAGTCCCACGCTGGCGGAGGCGTGGGTCTTGAAGACGACGAAGGCACCGGTCATCTCAAGCCTCGCGCATGAGCTGCACGAGATCCGCGTCCGAGAGCCAGCGGTCGTTCGTGTCGCTCGCGAAACGGAAGCCGGGCGCGAGCGGCCGCGCGTCGCTCCAGTGGCGGGCGTTCGACCACGGATGGCTGGGAAGGATGACGTACATGTCGTCGAAGTCGACCGTGTGGTGCGACTCGTCCTCCGCCACCAGTACTTCGTGCACCTTCTCCCCCGGACGGATCCCGGTGATCTTCACTTCGCAATCGGGCGCCACCACGCGCACGAGGTCCATGATCCGCATGCTCGGAATCTTCGGGACGAACACCTCGCCGCCGTGCATCAGGTCGAGGCACCGCAGCACGAAGTCGACGCCCTGGGTCATCGTGATCCAGAACCGCGTCATCCGCTCGTCGGTCACGGTGATCACGCCGTTGGCACGCTGCTCG
>JBGOTH010000643.1:0-2601 GCA_041476345.1 Methylomirabilia bacterium | reverse complement strand
TTCGCCGCCACGTCGGCCTGCACGCGCGCGTTCATGTCGCGCATGATCTTCGAGAACTCCGGCCGGCTGTTGGAGGCGTCGTGCTTGATGCCGGTCTCCCACGTGAAATCGGTCTCGCTGCCGTCGGCCTTGCGCCCCTGCGTGTGCTCGTAGATCCACTCGAGGTTCTTCAGGGTGTCGCGGGTGCCGAGCGCGTACGCGCCGAAGTTCTCGTTGCAGGGAAAGCGCACGTGGACGAACGAGAAGCCGTCGTTCTGGAGCGCCTTCTTCACGATCTTCACGGTCTGGTGCCACTGCGTGGCCGTCGTCTCCGCCACGAACGTAGCTCCGGCCGCTTTGACGACGTCGCAGGGGTCGAAGCCCGGCTCGGCCATGCCGTACGGGCTCGAGTTCGTGACGTAGTTGGCGGGCGTGGTCGGCGAGAACTGCCCGCCCGTCGACTCGTACCCCATGTTGTCCTCGCAGATCACGGTGACGCCGAGGTTGCGGCGCGCCGCGTGGATCAGGTGCGAGGTACCGATCGACGCGGCGTCCCCGTCGCCGACGACGATCAGGTATTTCTTGTCGGGCTGCGCGAGCTTGAGACCGGTGGCGACGGCGAGCGCACGTCCGTGCGTGGCGCCGAAATTGTCGCCGCCCCACGTGGCGAAGGTTTGCCGGCCCACGCAGCCGATGCCGGTCCCGAAGATCACGTCTTCCTGCTTCAGACCCAGCTCGTCGATCGCCTGCAGGAGCCAGTTCTCGATCATGCCGATCCCGCACCCGTGACACGCCTTGGTGGGGATCTGGCTGGGGCGCAGATATTTCGCCGCGAGCTTGTTCATGGCTCTACCTGACCTCCGTCCATATATAAGGAAGCTCCGGGAGCCGATTGGAGCGGGCGACGCTCTCGAGCCCGGCGGCCACTTCCGCTACCGTGTGCAGCTCGGCGCTCTTGCCCATGAAGTGGACCTTCTTCTTATCGGGCGCCGCGCGCATGACTTCGCGCACGAGCTGCCCGTCGTAGTTCAGCTCGCAGACGACGTAGCGGCAGTCGCGCTCGTACAGCTCGTCGAGGAACGGCCACAGCGTGATCGGGCGGATGAAGCCGGCTTTCACGCCGCGCCGCCGCGCCTCGACGACGCCGGTCTTGACCGTGCGCGCGTTGGCGCCGTACGCGACCGCAATGACGTCCGCGTCCTCGACGCCAAGCGTTTCATAACGCGCCAACGCGTCCCGATGGTGGCGGATCTTGTTGATGAGGCGGTAGGTCTGGTCCCACTGCGCCGCCATGTCCTCGATGTCGTAGCCTTCTTCCGTATGCGTGTAGGCCGACACGCACACCCCGGTGCCCCGGCCGATCAGGTTCGGCGGGACGTCGAGGTCCGCGGAGCCCACCGGGAAGAACGGCATCATGAGGTTGTGCTTGCGCGGGATCACGAAGTCGAGCGCGTCGTAGTCGGCGGGGATGAAGAGGTCCTCCCACATGTCGGAGATGACCTGGTCGGTGAGGATCGTCACCGGCGTGCGAAAGCGCTCCGCGAGGTTGAACGCGTCGATCGTGAGCCAGAACGCCTCCTGCACCGACGACGGCGACATGACGATCGTCTCGAAGTTGCCGCCGTGGGACGCGTAACGCGCGATGTAGAACTCGCCCTGCCCCGGTGCTCCCGTGATGCCGCTGATCGGACCGACGCGCATCGCGTCGACGACGACCATCGGAATCTCGTTGGTGATGGACCAGCCGTACGCGTCGTGCATCAGCGTGTAGCCCGGGCCGGACGTGGCGGTCATCGCCTTCAGGCCTCCGAGGCTCGCGCCCGCGCACGCGTGCATGCCGGCCAGCTCGTCCTCGCACTGCACGTAGTAGCCGCCCACCTGCGGCAGGCGCTTGGACATGTACTCCGCGATGTCGGTGGCCGGAGTGATCGGATAGCCCGCGAACACGCGGCAGCCGGCGGCGATGGCGCCTTCGGTGAGCGCGTACGTGCCGGCCTCGAGGAGCCGGCGCCCTTCGGTGCAGCGCTTCTCCCACTCGACCCACGGGGCCACGAGCCCGTCGCGCGTCGCGATCTCCAGCGTCGCCATCAGTTCAGCTCCTGACCCTTCGGCGACACGTCGATACAAAAATCCGGGCAGATCTGATAGCACAGCATGCAGCCGATGCAGTTCTCCTCGTGCTTCACGTACATCGGAAACCACCCGATCTTGTTCGTCACCGTGCGGTACTCGAACACGGGCACGGGGCAGATGCTCATGCAGAAGCCGCACGCCTTGCACATGTCCTCGCCGACGACGACGTCCCACTTGCCCGCCGTCCCGGCTTTCGGAGCCTTCTTCTCGAGCTTGAACAGCGCCATGGCGACGATCTTACAGCGCACACGACACGGCTTGCATCATTACCGCCCCTCGGGTGAACATCGCGGCATGACCTGGGATTCCGGAGAACCCCGCGGGGTGGACGAGCATATCGACCGGGCGCGCACCCTGGTACCCCTCATCGCGGCCGAAGCGGAAGCGAGCGAGCGCGAACGACGTGTTACCGAGACGCTCATGGACGCGCTCCACCGGGCGAAGATGTTCCGCCTCCTGCTCCCGCGGCCGCTCGACGGCGCGGAGATC
>JBGOTH010000642.1:0-2610 GCA_041476345.1 Methylomirabilia bacterium | reverse complement strand
GTGTCGCGATCGACGTGGCGGACGTACCGTTCCGTCACCGAGCCGAGCTGGCTGTCCTTGACCGCGCCCATCCCGAGCGCGCCCATGACGACGAGGTCGTAGTCGGACGCCTTCGTGTCGTCGATCAGCACCTTGTAGTGCTTGCCGTCGATCATCTTGCGTTCGAAGCCGAGCCCGGACGCCGCACACTTCTTCTCCATCACGTCGAGATACGAGTCGGAGATGAGCTGGAGCCCCATGGCGATCAGCGAGTCGTGGATCTTGCGCTGGCGCTCGAGCTCGTTCTCGTCCTTGTACTCTTCGGGGAGCGTGTACTCCATCTGCTTGAACCGGTAGTCGTGCAACCGCGCCGCGTAGACGTGGATCCCGGTGAGCCGCGCCGCGAACGCTTTCCCGAGCTCCACGCCCACGTCGATCGCGCGGTTCGAGAAGTCCGAGTTGTCGACCGGAACGTAGATGTGCTTGTACATGCGCCCCCTCCCCTGTCCTGGCAGCCTACTTCAACTCGAAATCGAGCGTCGCCGAGCCCTTCGGCGCGATGGTCACTTCGCGGGTGACGGTGTGCGGCTCCTCGTACGTGGGGCGCCCGTCCTTGTCGGCGCCCTTTGGATGGAAGCCCTCGTGCCACAGGGTGACCTTGTAGGTCCCCGGCGGCACGCCGTCGATGCGATACGCGCCGCGATCGTCGGTGACCGCGAAATACGGACTGTCGTGAACGATCATCCATGCGCCCATGTGCGGGTGGGCGTCGCACAGCACGCGCACCACACCCGGTTTCCCAAGGCGTTTGGTGATGTCGACCATCTGGTCCTTGTTCGGGAGAGCCAGGTTGAAAATCGTCGGCTTGCCGAGGAAGCCGTGCGTGTTGTGGAGCACGGCGTCGGAGTTCTTCACGCGCACGCGGTCGCCGGGCCCGGCCGCCGTCACGTGCGACACGAAGAGGCACTTGTGGTTGTCGACGACGACGTCGCCGGCGCCCTTCCGGCCGCGGGTCACCGCTTCGATCATCACCACGCCGCCCTTCACCCCGTGGTCCATTCCCATCACGAGCGCCTCGGACGGCTTCTGGTCCCCGCACACGTCGCGGTTCTTGTTGACGGCGATCGGCGCCAGCTTCGGCGCCGTTCCCATGAAGCGGACGACGCCCGTGAGCCCACCACCGTCCTTGACGGTGATCTCCTCGTACGCCGCGCCCGCGGGCGAGGCGGACGCGACGACCATGACGAGGGCGAGCCACGCGACGCGCGTCACCCGATCCCTCACGGATCGGGGTTCAGCAGGAACTCGACGCCCAGCCACACACTGCGACTCCAGCGGAAGAACCACAGGGGGAACAGCACGGCGAACGTGCACCAGGCCGCGAGCTCGACACTCATGGGCACGTGGCGCCACGTCAGGAAAAAGCCGGTCACGGCGATGACCGTCGTCACCGCGTAGTTCACGTAGATCGCACCCACCCAGTATCCCTGCGCCCGCTCGAAGCGAAGCCCGCAGAGGGCGCACGCTTCCGGCATCGCGAACCAGCCGGTGAAGAGCCGGCTCCCGGCGCAGCGAGGACATCGCAAGCTCAGCACCCGTCGCAAGACGGGAAGGGCGCGCACGCACGCTCAGTGCTTCGCCGGCGCCACGACAGCGGCCTTCGAGCTGTCCGTCTTCTTCAGGACTGCGCGGCCGTCCGGCGACAGCACGCCCAGGAGCAGGATCGCGATCGCCAGCGGCGTGAAGGCGATCCACGTCAGCGTCTTCGTCTCGAACTTCAGGTGCATGAAGAAGGCGGCCACGATCGCGGCCTTGCCGACCGCCAGTCCGCACAGCATGACGCCGTTCGTCATCTTCCCGAACGGCAGGAAGACCACGATGAGCTCCAGCACGGTGAGGGCCGCCAGCCACCAGAAGATGGCCATGTAGTTCGGATGCTTGTGCTCTGCCGTCGCCATCGCGTTGTCGCCCTCCTAGAGCAGATACAAGAAGGTGAACACCATGATCCAGACGAGGTCGACGAAGTGCCAGTACAGCCCGACGATCTCGACGCCGTTGTAGCTGTCCGCCGCGTTCGGGCGGTTCAGGACCCAGCGGACCATCGACAGCAGGTAGATCACGCCGCCCGTGACGTGGAGCCCGTGGAAACCCGTGACGAGGAAGAACGTCGTCCCGAACAGTGAGGCCCCCCACGGGTTGCCCGTGATGAGCAGCCCGCGATGGATCAGGTGCGTCCACTCGTACGCCTGCAGCGACACGAAGATCGCGCCGCCCGCCGCGGTGTAGAGCAGGAAGTGAATGGCGCGCTTGCGATCGCCGTTGCCGAGCCACTCCAGCGCCTTCACCATCGTGACGCTCGAGCAGATCAGGAGGAACGTCATGATCGCGGTGAGGTTGATGCCGAGCACGGCGAACGGGTTGGGCCAGTCCGCGCTCGTCGAACGCATGACGCCGTAGCCGGCGAGGAGCACGCCGAAACCGACGGCGTCGCCGGCCAGGAAGATCCACATGCCGAGCTTGCCCCAGCTCTCGGGGGTGAGCGGTGTCTCCGCGGGCTCTACCGCGTGGGTCGCAGCCTGACTCATGTCGTCTCCTCTTGTCGTGCCGCCGGATGGACGTGCCGCATGAGAC
>JBGOTH010000641.1:0-2611 GCA_041476345.1 Methylomirabilia bacterium | reverse complement strand
GGGGCCGCCCCCCCCGCGCCCCCCCGCCGCGCCGGTGGTGCGGGGCGCGGGGGCGGGGGGCGGGCCGGGGGGGGGGGCCCCCCCCTCGCGCCCGCCCCCGACGCTGTGGCTACACCGCGCGGCCTTCTTCCGTCAGCGACGTGATGACGTACGTGCCGCTCTTTTCGTCGCGCTCGAGCGTGACGATCTTCTGCTTGGCGGCCTCTTCGAGGAGCTTCGAGAACGTGGAATACCCGTAGTAGCTCTCGTTGAAGGCCGGGTTCTTCCTGATCATCGTCTGCTTCACCATCGAGCCCCAGAGCGTCTCCTTGTTCTCGCGCTGGAGCGCCTGCGTCGCGTCGATGAGCTGGGCCATCGCCTCGGCCTTCTTCTCGGGCATCCCCCGCAGGAGGCTGGTCTTCGCCGTCTCGCGGATCAGGTCCTCGTAGAAGATGAACTCGTCGCAGTTGCCGACGAGCAGATCCGACGACGAGGACTTGACGCCCAGGCCGATCACGTAGCGGTCGTTCTCCCGCAGCTTGGACACGAGCGGGGAAAAGTCGGAGTCGCCCGAGACGAGCGCGAAGGTGTCGATGTGCGTCTTGCCGTACGCGAGGTCGAGCGCGTCGACGACCATCCGGATGTCGGCGGAGTTCTTGCCGCTGTAGCGGGACTGCGGCACGTCGATGAGCTCGATGGCCCATTCGTGGAAGGGCCGCTTGTATTCGGTGAAGCGATTCCAGTCGGCGTAGGCCCGCCGCACGATGATCTTGCCCTTCTCGAGCAACCGCTCCAGCACCAGCTTGATATTGAACTGCTTGTACTGTGCTTCCTGAACGCCCCGTGCGATGTTCTCGAAGTCCATGAACAACGCCAGTTTCCTCTCTCCGTTCATCCGTCTCCCTTCCGTTGCGGCCCGAGCCGCCCTCCTCGTGTGCCTTCCATTATAGTGGGGGCGGGAGGTCCCGACGAATGAAGCAGCCCGATCCCGCGGTCGCCGCACGTGTTCCGCCCGGTCAGACCCTGACGGCGAAGTGGCCCGTCCTCACGTACGGCCTCACGCCGGGGTTCGACCCGAAGCGCTGGACCTTCCGCTGCTTCGGGCTGGTGGAGTGCCCGATGAGCTGGACGTGGGCGGAGTTTCTCGAGCTCCCGCGCGTGACGGTGCGCTCGGACATCCATTGCGTCACACGGTGGTCGAAGCTCGACAACGAGTGGGAAGGCGTGCCGGCGCGGGTCATCATCGACCTGGTGCGGCCGCGCGCGCAGGCGAAGTGGGTCATGCAGCACGCCGATCCCGACTACACGACCAACACGTCGCTCGACGATCTGCGCACCGACGACGTGCTCCTCGCCGTGACGCACAACGGCCGGCCGCTCACGCCCGATCACGGTGGACCGCTGCGGCTCGTGCTGCCCAGGCTCTACTTCTGGAAGTCGAGCAAGTGGCTGCGCGCCTTCGAGTTCCTCGACGTGAATCCGCCGGGCTTCTGGGAGCAGAACGGCTATCACATGAATGCCGATCCCTGGAAGGACGAGCGCTATTCCGACCAGGAGACGCGTGCCATGCAGCAGATGCGTGCCGACGCCGCGCGCACGCTGCGCGACCGATGAGGGCTAGGCGTCGAGGAATTCGCGCAAGAGCTTCCTGAAGGTCTCGGGCTGATCGCCGGGCACGGTGTGGCCGGCGCCCGCGACGTCCACCAGCCGCGCCTTCGGCTGCGCCTCCGCCATCGTCTTCGCGAGTGGGGCGGTGAGGATGTCCGACTCGACGCCCCGCACGAGGAGCGTGGGGCAGGTGATCGCGCGCCACGCCGGCCAGAGGTCGATCGGGTCGCTCCACTTGCCGCTGCGGACGAGGTCGCGCAGCCCGCGGTCGTACTTCCACGTGAAGCCACCGTCGGGTAGGGGCCGCACGCCGTACTTCACGCGGGCGCGCAGGAGCGCCTCGGTGTAGCGCGGGTTGTTGGCGCGTTGATAGGCGACCACGTCGTCCAGCGTGTTGAAGCGCTCCGGCGTCCCCGCCATCATGCGTCCGACGCGCATGCGTCCCTCGGGCGCGATGTCGGGGCCGATGTCGACGACGACGAGACGGCTCACCCGGCCGGGGTGCGTGCCCGCGTACTGGATGGCCACGCGGCCGCCCATCGAGAGCGCGACGACCGAGAACGTCGAGAGGCCGAGCGCGTCCACGAACGCGGCCAGGTCGCCGGCGAGGCTCGCGACGCCGTAGTCGGCGTCCGGCGGCGGATCGGAATCGCCGTGGCCGCGCTGATCGAGCGCGAGGACGCGATAGTGCCCCGCGAGGGCGGCGCCCTCGTCGTCCCACGTGCGCGCGTGCCCGGTGACGCCGTGGAGCATGATCACGGCGGGTGCGGTGCGCTCGCCGCGCTCGGTGTAGTGGAAGCGGGAGCCGTGCAGTGTGACGGTCTGATCGGAGAGCATGCGGCGATTCTACTTGATCGAGCTACCATTCTGACCATGCTGCATGGTCATCGCGAGACGGCCGCCGCGCGCTCGCGCGGGGCGCTCGTCGCCACGCTCGTGCTCACGGGCGGCTACATGGTCGTCGAGCTGGCGGGCGCTGTCTTCACGGGGAGCCTGGCGCTTTTCGCGGACGCGGCGCACATGC
>JBGOTH010000640.1:0-2611 GCA_041476345.1 Methylomirabilia bacterium | reverse complement strand
CGCGCCGAGCAGCTCCAGGCGGCCCGCGACTACAAGGCCGCCCTCGAGCGCCTCCTCGCGGTGCGGGAGAACGAGCTGCAGCGCGCGCTCGACCAGGCGGAGCGCACGCGGGACCTGGCGGAGCGCGGCATCATCGCGCGCAGGGACGTCGAGACGAGCGAGCGCGCGGTCGCCCATGCGCGGGCGCGGATCGACCAGACGTGGAACGAGGCCCTCGTGGCGGCCAGCCTCATCGCCAAGGTGCTCGCCCATGACGA
The DNA here is from genome assembly GCA_041476345.1 of Methylomirabilia bacterium. Classification (GTDB taxonomy): domain Bacteria; phylum Methylomirabilota; class Methylomirabilia; order Rokubacteriales; family CSP1-6; genus VGLJ01. Next base: position 2,354 of record JBGOTH010000640.1, on the reverse strand, counting down.
GCTGGCGTCCGGGCGCAGGCTGGCGCCGGGCGGTGAGCAGGTCACGGAGCACCTCATCCGGTACCAGGGCCGGCGCCCGTGGATCCTCTCGTTCACGTCATCGCTCGAGGACTTCTTCAGGAGGTCGTTCGGACGGGTGCTTCCCGTGAGCGCGTACGGTCAGACGCCGATGCACGACAAGCTCGGCTTCGATCATCGCAATGCCGTCGACCTGGCCGTCCATCCCGACACGACCGAGGGCCGCACCGTGATGGACTGGCTCCGCAGGGCCGGCCTCTCCTTCATCGCGTTCCGCGGCGCGGTGGCGGGCAGCGCCACAGGCGCCCACATCCACGTCGGGGAGCCGTCGCAACGCCTGGCGTCGCCCTGACCATGTTTGGTATACAGTCGCCCCATGAAGAAAACGCCCAAGAAGACCAGCGCAAAGAAGCCGGCGACAAAGGCCGCCACGACGAAGGCCGCGAAGCCCGCGGCGAAGAAGGCGCGGGGCTACACGCCACCGCCCGTCCAGGGCATCGGTTGGGCGCCGTTCCGCTACCCTTTGCAGTAGGCGACCTCGTACGTCGGAATGGGTCGCGAGAAACCCTTCAGCGAGAGCTCACCCACGGGCGCGGTTTCGACGAGGGTCTCGACGTTCGCGTAGACACGACGTGAGATGAGGATCTGCGCCGGCCGCGCCTCGCCGCAGAGACGGGCGGCGAGGTTCGTGACGCTGCCGATCGCGCCGTAGTCCCAGCGCCCCTCGAACCCGATCGCGCCGATCGTGGCGTAACCCTGCGCGATGCCGACGCCGAAGTCGAGCTCGTGGCCAAGCTTTCGCCAGCGGACGGCGAGCTCCGTGACGCGCTCGCGCATCGCCACGGCCATGCGCACGGCCCGTTCCGCCGGGTTCTCCACCACGACCGGATCGTTGAAGAAGATCATCATCCCGTCGCCGGTGAAGCGCTCCAGCGTCCCTTCGTGGGCCATGATGAGCGTGCCCATCTCCGCGTGGTACTCGCGCAGCACCGCCATGACTTCTTCCGGCTCCGCCGTCTCCGCGAACGCGGTGAACCCACGCAGATCGAGGAACACCACGGTGATCTCGCGGCGGTGGCTCTTGAGCGGATCGTCGGCACCACCCGTCAGGATCGCCTCGGCAAGCTGTGGCGAGAAGAAACGCTTGAGCCGCCCGAGGCTGTCGAGCTGCGTCACCTGCGCCGCGACGCGCGCCTCGAGCGTCCGGTTCAGCTCGGCGAGCTCGTCGTGGAGCGCCTTCACACGCAGGAGCGAGCGGACGCGCGCGAGCAGCTCCGGCTGGTTGATCGGCTTCGAGAGGAAATCGTCGGCGCCCGCCTCGATGCCCTTCACGCGCTCCTGGCCCGGATCGAGCGCGGTGACCATCACCACCGGCAGCATGGCCGTGGCGGGATTCTCCCGAAGCTTCTTGCAGACCTCGTAGCCGGTCATGCCCGGCATCATCACGTCGAGCAGCACGAGGTCGGGGCAGTCGGCGTCGATCTTCTCGAGCGCCTCCTTGCCCGAGGCGGCCGTGGTGACGGCGTAGCCCTTCGCGCCGAGGAGGTCGGCGAGGAGCTTCACGTTGACGGGTGTGTCGTCGACGACCAGGAGCTTCCCGCTCATCGCGCGAGGATCGCTTCCACCGCCGCAATGAACTCCTTCACGTTGAGCGGCTTGGACTGGTAGCCGTCGAAGCCGGCCGCCATGATGGTCTGGCGGTCGCGGTCCATCGCGGACGCGGTGACGGCGAGCACGGGAATCGCCCGCGTCGTGTCGTCGCCGCGGATGCGCCGCAATGCTTCGATCCCGTCGATCCCGGGGAGCTGGATGTCCATCAGCACGAGCTTCGGCAGCCGCTCCTTGGCCAGGCGCACGCCGTCCTCGCCGGTCTCGGCCTCGATGATCTGATACCCCTTGAAGGTCAGCACGTCGCGCACGAGCTTTCGGTTCTTCTCGTTGTCCTCGACCACCAGGATCAGCTCACCCGCCATCGCTTAGCGCCTCACCGGGAGCGCGAAGGTGAACGTCGAGCCGACGCCCACCTCGCTCTCCAGCCAGATGTTCCCGCCATGGAGCTCGACGAAGCGCCGTGTGAGCGCGAGGCCGAGCCCGGTTCCTTCGTGCTTCTTCGCGATGTCGGTGCCGACCTGACGAAACTCTTCGAACACGACGTCCCGGTCTTCCGGCGCGATGCCGACGCCGGTGTCGACCACGCTGATCTCGATGACGTCCCCCTTCGGGACCGCGCGCACGGCGACCCGCCCGCCCTCCGGCGTGAACTTGATCGCGTTGGAGAGCAGGTTGAGCAGGACCTGCTTGATCTTCCGCTCGTCGCCGCGGAAGTCGCCGATGCG
>JBGOTH010000639.1:0-2619 GCA_041476345.1 Methylomirabilia bacterium | reverse complement strand
TTCATCGCGCTCGTGCTCGTCCCAACGCTGCGCGGGCTCGACGACGCCACGCTGCGCAGCCGTCTCGTTCAGGACGCCGGCATCCGCTTTCGCCGCGTGGCGTGGATCGCCCTCGCGCTGCTCCTGATCAGCGGCCTCGGCAACCTCTGGATGCGTCCGTACCTGCTGGGCCTTCCGCACTTCCAGATCAAGCTCGGTCTCGTCGGCACCGCGCTCGCGCTGAGCGCGCTCCACGACTTCGTGCTGGGACCACGCGCGGGACAGCCGGACGCCGACCCTCGGCTCCGCGTGCGCGCGTCGTGGTTGGCGCGTGGCAACGTGATCGTCGTGCTCCTGGTCGTGCTCCTCGGACTCATGCTCCGGGGCTGACGACCTTCAGTGCACGGCGACCGGCCCCTCCAGAGCCGCCGCGAGACCATCGAGCACCAGCTCCGCCGCGTCGATCGACCACGTCGGCCCGTCGTCGTCGTGGTCGGCGCGATCGAACGCTCGGCGCAGGAGCTCCACCTGGCCGGCGTCGAGTACCGTGTCGGCAAGGGGAAAGAGCACGAGGTCTTCCTTCATGATGTGATCGCGCAGGAGCTGCGCATACTCCCAGGCCTGCTTTGCGCGGTACGACGGCTCGCCATCGGCCATCCCCGCCACCAGTGCGCGACCGCGATCGTGCTCCTCCAGCATCACGGCCACAGGCCCGCCTTCGCCGGGGACGCCGGCCCAAAGCATCGCGGGAAAGAGCAGCTCTTCTTCCTTCGCGTGATGTCGGATATCGGCGAACGTCCGCAGCCAGTCGAGGAGCGCGGCCCACAGCGCGTCCGGGACGCGCTCTCCTGAGGTCAGACGGTCGGCCGTCGCCTCGAGGACGCCGAGCGCCTTCAGGATGACCCGATGCTCTTCGCGGAGGATCTTGATGGCCGTCATGGCATCCTCCTACCGAACGTGTGTTCGTTACCGTGTACGGTAGGCGCGCCCGGCGCGGGAGGGAATCCGGCGACTGCCTCATTTTCATGAGGCACTCGCGTCAGCGTACGACGAAGGCAAGCGCCTGGAGGCCGCGGACCACGAGGACCAGGCCCCAGGCCGTCACTGCCCAGCCGAACACTCGATACAATCCGAGGCGACGCGTCGTCCCCAACAGACGGCCGAGCGCCCCTATGCCCCACATCATCGGGACGGTCCCGAGGCTGAACGCCAGCAGCAGGATCCCTCCGCGGATCGGATCTCCCAGGGCAACCGCCGACGTGAACATGACGTAGAGGAGTGGGCACGGAAGGAAGCCGTGCACCGCGCCCAGCAAGACGATGCCCGGAGAGCGCGCGACGCTCACGTAGCGCCGCCAGATTCCCACGAGAGCGCCGGTCGGGCGTGCCAAGAAACCTTCGAGTCGCGCGGCGACGCCTCCCGCACCGAGAAAGCGAGCCCCCATGACCACCACGAAGAGACCGGCCCCCACCCCGACGAGCGCGGCGACCCAGGGACGCACCCGCAGCGAGAATCCGATCGCGCCAAAGAAGACTCCGAGGGTCGTGTACGCGAGCATCCGGCCGAGATTGAACAGGAGGTGTTGGCGATGCGCCCGCGCTGCGCCGCCAGGAGAAAGATGGGAGGCGTAGAGACTGACGAGCGGGCCGCACATGCCAAAACAGTGGGTACTGCCGAGAAGCCCGAAGAGAACCGCCGCAACGAGGTCGAGCCCCTGGAACGCTCCGCTGCCATGCCCCTGGTGCAGCATCAACGTTTACAGAGACGACGCGAGAATGGTTTCGATGTCGTGCAGGCCTCCAAGGGTGAGCAGCCCAGGCGGGATCTTCTTCCGCACGAGACCCCGCTGATCCACGAGGTACGTGACGGTCGTGTGCTCGAGGTCATAGGCGTTGTGGCTCGAGCCTCGCGCCACTTTCCACGCGAGAGCGCCGAAGGCCTGGCGCGCCGCCTCCAGCTCTTCGGCGGTGCCAGAGAGGAACACCCAGCCGCTGAAGTCCACGTCGTGGCGGCGGGCGAATCTCCGGAGCGCCGCCGCGGTGTCGTACTTGGGATCGAGGCCGACACTGAAGAAGACGACCTCGCGTCCCATCCGGTCTCCGAGCGCCTGCTGTAGCCCGCGAAGCTCCCGCGTCACCTGGACGCAGATCGTCGTGCACTCTGTGGTGAGGAAGTTCACGAGGACGACTTTCCCGGTCTGCTCCTTCAACCGCACCCGTCGCCCATCCTGATCCGTCAGCGCGAAGTCCGGGACGGGCTCTTCCGCGGACGCCGCGCTCCAGTGCCACTTGATTCCGGGCGTGGCGGCGGCCAGCCCCAGCCCAAGTACCACGGCGACCGCGACCGTTCCCGCGAACAGGGGTCGCCGCAAGACCATCGCCACCAAGCTTCGCCCAGCGCCGTCGATCACTTCAGCACGCGCGGCTTGCCCTGCGAGAGCCAGTACACGTAGTGCACCAGGGCCCACTCGTCCTGCGGGCTCGGCAGTGTCTCCGCCATGGAGGGCATCGGTGTGCCGGAGAGACCGGTGTACAGCGTCAGGTAGATGTCCTTCGAGGTGGAGCCGCGCTTGAACCGGTGGCCCTGGGTCAGGTCGGTCGCCCGGATGGGTCGCTTACCCCAGTCATCGGTCAGATCGGC
>JBGOTH010000638.1:0-2619 GCA_041476345.1 Methylomirabilia bacterium | reverse complement strand
GGGGCGCCGGGCCGGCCTCGATCGCGAGGAGCTGACCAACCTGGCGTCGATCGGCGCCTTCGCCTCCTTGGGCGAATCACGCCGCGCGACTCTGTGGGCCGTGGCACACGTCGACCCTGGCCCGCTGTTCGCCGAGGTCGTGCCGGGGCGGACGGGCGAGTGCGCCCATTCCCTCAAGCAATCCGTGGCCTGCAGTTCGGATTGCGGAGGGATGGGGCGCTCGACCGCACCCGGCGCGACCTCGGCGAACAGAGGGCCGGGGTCGGAAGATGCCACCGTCCACAGAGTCGCGCGGCGTGATTCGCCCAGGGGGGCGAAGGCGCCGATCGACGCCAGGTTGGTCAGCTCCTCGCGATCGAGGCCGGCCCGGCGCCCCGCGTCCAGGGCCGATGTGAAAGGGCGTGCCGCGCGGGCGGCGATCAGCGCGCGGGCGGCACGCTCGCGCAGGCCTGTCACACAGGCGAGGCCGAGCCGCAGCGAGCGGTCGTCGCACGGGCGCGTGAGCCAGCCCGACTGTGTGACGTCGACAGGAAGCACGCGGATACCGTGACGCTGCGCATCCTTCACGATCGTCGCGGCGTGATAGAAGCCCATCGGCTGATTGTTGATCAGCGCTGCGTAGAACTCCGCCGGGTGATGAACCTTCAGGTAGGCGCTCGCGTAGGCGAGCAGCGCGAAGCTGGAGGCGTGCGAGTTGTGAACGACCAGATCGTTGGCCAGGAAATTGTGGTCCCCCTCGATCTCGAGGTCATACGTCTCACGCACGCCTACCGGCTCGACTGAGACCACGCGGTCCCAATAGAGATCCGATTCAGCGAGCCGAGCGAGCTCCGGCGAGTCGAAATACCGGGCAAGACGACCAATCACCCAGCGACGATATCCGCGCTTGCTCGAATGAGGGCAGACAAGCTCCCGCGTCGAGAGCCGGGTGTCCGCAGCGAGCGCCACCCATGTGGCTTTTTTGGAAGCCCGGGCACGGTCGATGAGGGCCTTCACTTCTACGGGAATAACATCGCGTGACGCGCGACGACTCCCCGGTGAGGACGCGAGAGTCTGCGCGAGCTCCCGTTTACGCGGAATCAAGAAGTGGCGCGCGATACGTCGATTGAAGCGACGCAGATTGTCGGCCCCCGTCACCGTGACGACGAACGACGTGACCGTCCGGCCTCGGTAGGGGTGGCCACGTGTGTAGAGGCGCGCCACGATGCCGAGACGAAGCAAGAGATGCTGCACATCATCGGCAAGTTGGCGGGATACCGTGTCATACGAGGCATGACCAACCACGGAAAGCGAGCCATCTCCCTCCCATAGGCGCGCGAGAAATAAGCCGATGCTTCCGCTATCGAGGGTAAATACCTCATCGGGAACCGACTTATGGTGAGCGTTGCACCCCCAGATTCCGAGCTTTTTCGCCCATGTGATCGCTTCGCTCGGCCGGGAACGATCGATGCGGCGCACGTGAATGCTGAAGCACGCTTTATGACGTGCCACCGTAGCTCGCGTATTGCCAAAGCGCTCGACCGCTCCGATGTAGTCGTCGCGGTGATCGGGATCCGTCGTGTAGAAATACATCGTGCTGGGATGGCAGAGATTGCCCTCGGCAAGAAGATCTGCAAGCACGATGAGGTAATGGCGCGACCATCGGTGACGCCCGAGTGGAAGCAGTGCGCGCGGCGCCGCGAGATGGTCTCCCACCTTGAGTGTCGCGAGCGCGCGCCAACCTCCCGGCGTGAGCAGTGGATGCTCCGCCGTCGCGGTCACCTCACGACCGAGCACAGTGCGAAGCCGATAGACCTCACGCAGGCCGCTCGCCGTCGCACGCAACACCCGGCGACGCTGGAGCGTGAGCTCCTGATCACAGGCCAGCGTGTGATGAAGCGTGACGCGACCGGCCACCACGTCATCGATACGGACACGCCGTCCGGTATCGGCATCGAGCACCTTCGTCTCCCCCACGACGCACTCAGGAAATCCGTAGAGCGCGAAGGCGGTGATCGCGTGGACGATCTGCTCGGCCGCGTCGCCGACGATGCCGTTGCGCGCCATCCCCGCGCGCAGCTTCACCTCCACCTCGCCCATGCGCGCCTGGCTGCGCTTGAAACCGAGCGCGCGGCGCAGCTCCTCGGCTTCGGCGCCCGTGAATCCCGCCGTGACCATCGCCATCCGGAGCAGCTGCTCCTGGAACAAGGGGACGCCGAGCGTGCGCGCGAGGATCGGCTCGAGGCTCGGATGCGCATAGCGCACCGGCTCGCGGCCGCGCCGCCGGCGGATGTAGGGGTGGACCATGTCGCCGACGATCGGCCCGGGCCGGATGATCGCCACCTGCACCACGAGGTCGTAGAACGTCTCGGGATGGATGCGCGGCAGCGTCGCCATCTGCGCGCGGCTCTCCACCTGGAACACGCCGATGGTGTCCGCGGCCTGGAGCATGCGGTAGACGGCGGGATCGTTCTCCGGCAGATGCGCGAGGTCGATGTCTCCGCCGCGCTCGTGCACCATCGCGATCGACTCCTGGAGCACCGACATCATCCGCAGCCCCAGCAGGTCGACCTTCACGATGCCGAGCGCCGCGCAGTCGTCCTTGTCCCACTGGACGACGACGCGGCCGGGCATGGTCGC
>JBGOTH010000637.1:0-2625 GCA_041476345.1 Methylomirabilia bacterium | reverse complement strand
CTGGCGACCGCCTGAAACGCCAGCGACGCGCGCGCCTGGTCGCGATCTCGGTCGCCGTCGGCTTGATCGTGGTGGTGGGGGTCTCCTTCCTGATCGCCCACGGCAACGAGCAACTGGTGGCCCTCCTCGTGCGGGGCCGGTCCTAGGCGGAGCTGAACGCATGTACCTCAGCTTCTACGGGCTCAGAGAACAGCCGTTCAACGCGACGCCGGACCCGAGGTTCCTGTTCCTGACCGCGGGCCACCGGGAAGCCCTTGCCCAGCTCATCTACGGCGTCCAGGAGCACAAGGGCTTCATCGTGCTCACCGGGGAGGTGGGCACGGGGAAAACCACGCTTCTCCGGACCCTGATCGAGCGCCTGGACAGCAACACCGCGGTGGCCTTCGTCTTCAACTCCACGCTCTCGTTCGACGAGATCCTCGAGTACATGCTGCACGACTTCGGCGTGGCCAAGGCCGGTCAGTCGCGCGTCGATCGGCTGGTGACGCTGAACAACTTCCTGATCGAGCGGCGCCGGGCAGGGCAGAACACCGTCGCCATCTTCGACGAAGCCCAGAACCTCGACGCGGCGACCCTGGAGCAGGTGCGGCTGCTCTCGAACTTCGAGACGACGACCGAGAAGCTCCTGCAGATCCTGCTGGTCGGCCAGCCGGAGCTGAAGGTCAAGCTCCAGCAGCCCGAGCTCCGCCAGCTCAAGCAGCGCGTCGGCCTCCGGTGCGCGATTCCGCCGCTCCTGCCGAAGGAGACACGGGACTACATGCGCAGCCGTCTGCGGATCGCCGGCGCCCGCGACCTCAACATCTTCTCCGAGCGCGCCATCAAGCGAATCAACGACTACTCGGGCGGCATCCCGCGGGTGATCAACATCGTGTCCGACCACTGCCTCCTCATCGGCTATGCCGATCAGACGCGGCGCATCGAGCCGGATATCGTCGAGCGCGCGATTCAATACCTCGAGGAAGGCGACCTGCCGTCGCGGACCGCCGGGAAATCCGCTTCGGTGGGCCGTGGAGTGAACATTCGGTGGGCGGCAGGTGTGGTCGCCGCCTGTGCCCTGGGCGCGCTCGGCGTGCTCGCGCTGCAGTCGGACGCGTTCGCTAACGTTTCGCGTCTGCTGTCCAACATTGTGTACTTTGGGTGGGGACGATGAGCGAATTCTTCAAAGCCCTCGAGCAGGCTGAACGCGATCGCGCGCTGGGGCAGCAGGCACGCCAAACGGAAGTCGTTGCCATCGAGGCCCCGGTGCCGGTGGCCGAGGAGCCGCCGGTGGCGGCGACGGTCGAGGCGGTGGAAGTGGCGCCGATTCCGGCGCCGCGCCCCGCGCCACCCGTTGTCCGGCGGCCCAGTGAAGAGCGACCCGCGCGCGTCGAGAGGCCGTCCGCGGATAGGGAGCTTCTGGACGGCGTCGACGCACACATGGTCAGTCTCCTCACTCCCGTCTCCTTCGACGCGGAGCAGTATCGCGCCCTGCGCTACACCATCGAGCAGCTCCACAAGAACAGCAACCTCACGGTCGTCGGCGTGTCGAGCCCGTCGGCCGGGGATGGCAAGACGACGACGGCGATCAATCTGGCCGGCGCGCTGGCGCAGGCGCCGAACGCGCGGATTCTCCTCGTCGACATGGACCTGCGCCGTCCCTCGGTCGGTCGCCAGCTCACGCTCTCGGAGGCCGGGCCGGGTCTCGTCGGCGCCATCATCGATCCCAAGCTCACGCTGGAGGACGTCGTTCGTCGCCGGCCGCCATTCAATCTTTCGGTCCTGCACGCAGGTCGGCCGCCGACGGCGCCCTACGAGCTGTTGAAGTCGCCGCGGGTGGCCGAGCTGATCGAGGAGGCGCGCCGGGGCTATGACTACGTCATCCTCGACATGCCGCCCCTGGTGGGCGTCCCGGACTCCCGTGTCATCGCCCACCACGTAGACGGTATCCTCCTCATCGTGGCGGCGCACTGGACACCAAAGAAGCTCGTGGAGGAAGCGCTGAGCCTTCTGGAGCCGGCGAAAACGATCGGCCTGGTGTTCAACAGAGATGACCGGCCGTTCGGCGGCTACTCCGGATACGGCTACGGGTATGGCCACGGAGCCCCCACCACCTCGAACAGCGATGGCGGCGGTAACCGATGGCTGCGGCGCGTGGCCAAGCCGCTCCGGCGGAGACCCGGATGAGCAAAGACAGGATCCCGTTTCTCGACCTGGCGTCCCCCCACCGCGATCTGCGCGACGAGCTCCGCTCGGTCTTCGAGACGGCGCTCGACACGAGCCAGTTCGTCGGCGGCGGAATGGTGCAGGCGTTCGAGCAGGACTTCGCAGCGTTCTGCCACTCGGAGTTCTGCGTCGGCGTGAGCAGCGGGACGGACGCCCTACGATTCGCGCTGATCGCAGCGGGTATACGGCCCGGAGAAACCGTCGTGACCGTCCCCAACACCTTCATCGCGACCACCGAGGCGATCTCGCAGGCGGGCGCGCGATTCGACCTCGTCGACGTCGATGCGCGCACCTACACGATGGACCCGGCGAAGCTTCGCGCGTACCTGGAAGTCGATTGCACGCGCGACGGAAAGACCGGCGATCTGGTGAGCAAGCGGACGCACAGCCCCGTGACCGCCGTCGTCCCGGTGCATCTCTACG
>JBGOTH010000636.1:0-2625 GCA_041476345.1 Methylomirabilia bacterium | reverse complement strand
GTTCAAGCGGCATCAGGCGCTCGAGGTGACGGACGAGCTCTTCGGTGCGGGCATCGAGACCGTCCGGGATCTCGACGTGCACGCTGATATAGAGATCCCCCGCTCCCTCGCGAGCAAGCCGGGGGAGTCCCTGGCCGCGGAGCCGAATGACCTGGCCACTCGCGGTCCCGGGCGGGACGACGATGGCCGCCTCTCCCGATGGCGTCGGCACCTTGATGCGAGCGCCGCGGAGGGCCTCCCACACGCTGATCGCCACCTCGCAGTGGACGCTGTCGCCTTTGCGTGCAAAGAATGGATGGTCTGCGACGCGCGTGCTGACGATCAAGTCGCCGCGCGGGCCGCCGAAGGGACCCGCGCTACCTTCTTCGGCGACACGTAGTTGACCACCCGAGTCGACACCCGGCGGAATACTGACGGTGACGGACCCCATCAATCGCGCCACTCCACGACCACCGCACGTGCCGCAGGGCCCGCCGACGGTACGGCCCCGCGCCTCGCAGGTGCGGCAAGCGGAGTAGCGAGGAATCTGAAGCGTCCGCGTCGCGCCGCACACCACTTCGGCGAACGACAGATCGACGGTGACGTGCACGTCATCGCCACGGCGTCCGGCGCCGAGCGCGTCGTTGGTGCCCCCGGCGGGACCGAACTGGTCGTACATGGCACGCGCCGCGGGATCGTTGAGGACGCGATACGCCTCCGCGATCTCCTCGAACAGCGTGCGCGCGCGGTCATCCCAAAAGTTCACGTCCGGCGAATACTGCCGCGCGAGGCGACGATACGCTTGTCGAACCTCGCGCGGCGCCGCCGTGGCCGTCACTCCGAGCACGGCGTAGTAGTCGCGTCGCATGGCCACTGCTACTTCTTGTCGCCCAGATCCTCGAACTCGGCGTCCACGACCTCGCCTTCCTTCGGACCGCCCGGCGTCGTGCCCGCGTTTCGGCCGGCGCCTCCGGGCTGCGGCGGCTCCTGGGTTTCGCGGTACATGATCTCGGCGAGCTTGTGCGCCGCCTGTGTGAGGGCCTCCTGGGCACGCTTCATACGCTCCAGGTCGTCCGTCTTCAGCGCCTCCTTCGCCTCGCCAAGTGCATCGTCGATCGCTTTCTTGTCCGCTTCCGCGAGCTTCGCGCCGTGCTCGCCGAGCGTGCGTTCTGTCGAATACACGAGCGAGTCGGTCTGGTTGCGGATCTCGATCTCTTCCTTGCGCTTCGTGTCCTCGGCCGCGTTCGATTCAGCTTCCTTCATCATCCGATCGATCTCGTCCTTCGTCAGACCGGACGACGACGTGATCGTGATGGTCTGTTGCTTGCTCGTCGCCTTGTCCTGCGCCGAGACGTTGAGGATGCCGTTCGCATCGATGTCGAACGTGACCTCGACCTGGGGGACGCCGCGCGCCGCCGGCGGAATGCCGACGAGATGGAACTTGCCGAGCGTGCGGTTGTCACGCGCCAGGGGTCGTTCCCCCTGAAGCACGTGCACCTCCACCGACGTCTGGCTATCCGCGGCCGTCGTGAACATCTCGCTCTTCTTCGTCGGGATCGTCGTGTTGCGAGGGATGAGCGCGGTCATCACGCCGCCGAGTGTCTCGATGCCGAGCGACAGCGGTGTCACGTCGAGCAGGAGCAGGTCCTTCACCTCGCCGGTGAGCACCGCCCCTTGGACGGCCGCGCCGACCGCCACGACTTCGTCCGGGTTCACGCCCTTGTGCGGCTCCCGACCGAAGAGCTGCTTCACCGCATCCTGCACCTTCGGCATGCGCGTCTGACCACCCACCAGAATCACCTCGTTGATGTCCTTCGACGTGATCCCGGCGTCCTGCAACGCCTGGCGGCACGGCCCGAGCGTGCGCTCGACGAGGTCGGCGACCAGGGCCTCGAGCTTCGCGCGGGTGAGCGTCAGGACGAGGTGCTTCGGACCGCTGGCATCGGCCGTGATGAACGGGAGGTTGATCTCCGTCTGGACCGTGCTCGACAGCTCCATCTTGGCCTTCTCGGCCGCCTCCTTCAGGCGCTGCAGGGCCATGCGGTCCTTACGCAGATCGATGCCGTTCTCCTTCTTGAATTCCTCTGCGATCCAGTCCATCACGCACTGGTCGAAGTCGTCACCGCCGAGATGCGTGTCGCCGTTCGTCGCCTTGACCTCGAACACACCCTCGCCGATCTCGAGAATCGAGACGTCGAACGTGCCGCCGCCGAGGTCGTACACCGCAATCGTCTCGTCCTTCTTCTTGTCGAGACCGTAGGCGAGGGCCGCCGCCGTGGGCTCGTTGATGATCCGCAGCACCTCGAGACCGGCGATCTTGCCGGCGTCCTTGGTTGCCTGCCTCTGGGCATCGTTGAAGTACGCGGGCACCGTGATGACCGCCTGCGTGACCTTCTCGCCGAGGTAGGCCTCGGCCGCCTCCTTCAGCTTGCGCAGGATCATGGCGGAGACTTCCGGCGGCGAGTACTGCTTGCCGCGGATCTCGACGCGCACATCGCCGTTGGCGGCCTTGATCGCCTTGTACGGGATGAGCTTGATCTCCTGGAGCACCTCGTCGTACCGGCGGCCCATGAACCGCTTGATCGAGAACACGGTGTTCTCGGGATTCGTGATGCCCTGCCGCTTCGCCACCTGCCCGCCGAGAAT
>JBGOTH010000635.1:0-2628 GCA_041476345.1 Methylomirabilia bacterium | reverse complement strand
TGTTCGCCTCTCCCGTGGCGGGGCGCCAGTTGAGCTCGGCGGCGCTGAGCCCGTTCAGCGACACGCCGATCTGCTCGAGGATCCACGTGAGCTCGCGCGCGTAGGTGCCCGTCTCGCCGGTCATGGTCCCGCCACTCTACCCCAGCCCGAGGGAGGGGCGAGAGAAACGGCGCTTGTTCCCTTTTGTACAAATAGAGGTGTATTCGATGGACCGCACCGTGTGTATCGGCTAACCTGTGTTCCGTGGGACCGCGACGGATCGCTCCGCCCGCCCCTGGTTCTCTGGCGCATGCACGCTTCGCGAGCGCGCTCGCCGAGCGTTCGCCCGACGGCTTGATCGCGCTCTCCACCGACGGCATCGTTCGGTTCTGGAACGGGGGTGCGGAGACGATGTTCGGCTACACGCGCGCCGAGGCCGTCGGCCGCTCCAAGTTCGACCTCATCGTTCCCCCTGACCGGATCGACGAGACGCGCCAGCTTCTGGCCGAGACCCTGGCGCGAGGAGTGGCGGTCCGCGAGTCGTCACGCCGGCGCAAGGACGGGGGGCTGGTCGACGTCGACGTGTCGACCAAGCTGGTCCGGAACGCGCCCGGTCGAGCGCAGCTCGTCCTCGTTTGTCACAAGGACGTCTCTGCCCTCCGCGCCGCCGCGGCACGCGAGCGAACGCGCGTGCTGTCACGCCGGCTGATCGAGGCGCAAGAGGCGGAGCGGCGTGCGGTCGCGCGTGAGCTCCACGACGAGATCGGCCAGACGCTCACGGCCCTCAAGATCAATCTTCAAGCGCTCCCGTCGACGATCGACCTCGCGGCCCAGGGGCGCATCGGCGAGAGCGTCGAGATGGTGGGACGGCTCCTCGATCAAGTGCGCGGCATGTCGCTCGATCTGCGCCCCAGCGTTCTCGACGACTGGGGGTTGACCGCCGCCGTCCGGTGGTATGCCGAGCGCCACAGCAGAGGCTCTGCACTCGCGGTGCGCCTCCGGAGCCGCCTGGGTGACGATCGACTTCCCATCGACATCGAGGCAGGGTGTTTTCGCATCATCCAGGAAGCCGTGACGAACGCGATGCGGCACGCCCACGCGCACACCGTGAACATCGATCTCCGGCGCCAGAACGGAGCGATCAAGGTACTGGTCAGCGACGACGGCAAAGGTTTCGACGTCGCCGCCGCGCGACGGCGAGCGGCGAGCGGAACGAGCCTGGGTCTGCTCGGCATGCAGGAGCGTGCGTTCCTGTTCGGCGGTGACGTTCACGTCGTGTCGGCGCCGGGCCGTGGTACCCACGTCCGCGCATGGATTCCGCTCGGGGCATCGCCTTGAGCCTCATCCGCGTCGTCCTCGCCGACGACCACGGGCTTGTGCGGGCCGGCCTGCGCTCGCTCCTCGAGCACATCGAGGATGTCGAGGTGGTGGGCGAGGCGAGCGACGGGCACGAGGCCCTGCGTCTGATCGAGCGGGTCCGGCCGCACGTCGCGCTCGTCGACATCACGATGCCGGGACTGAACGGGGTCGAGCTCACCGCACGGATCTCGCCTGGCGGCACGAGGGTCATCATCGTGTCGGTGCATGCCACGGCCGAATACGTCCGGCGGGCACTTCGCGCCGGCGCCGCGGGCTATCTCCTCAAGGACGCGAGCGCCGCTGAGCTGGAGGCGGCCGTGCGGTCGGTGGCGCGCGGGGATACGTACCTCAGTCCCTCGATCGCGGGGCAAGTCGTCGAGGACTTCGTGCACCCGAGCGATGAAACGAGCGAGCTGGAACCCCTCACGCCGCGCCAGCGCGAAATTCTCCAGATGGTCGCGGAAGGCCTGACGACGAAGGAGATCGCGACCCGACTCGAGATCGGCGTGCGGACGATCGAGGCCCACCGCGCCGACCTCATGACGCGTCTCGACATCCACGATCTCCCCGGGCTCGTCCGCTACGCGATCCGCGTCGGGCTCGTCGACCCCGCGCGGTAGTACCCGTAACCGTCACCGCTGGTTTTCCGTAGCCCCCCCCCTCCAGCCACCCGTAGCTTTGCCGCGGTGAGCCATGTAGACGATAGGTTCATTTTCGGGACAAGCCGGGATGTTCACGCCAACGCGCTAAAGGTATGCTCTCCGGGCTATGACCGAGCACCGTCGGCACTTGCGCGTACTGCTCGTCGACGACAGTACGGAATTCCTCGACGCCGCCGAAAGGTTCCTGAAGGCGGAAGAGGGGATCACCGTGATCGGCCGCGCGCTCTCGGGTGAGGAGAGCCTCGGGATGGTCGCCGCGTTGGCGCCCGACCTCGTCCTGATGGACCTCGTCATGCCCGGGATCGGCGGCTTGAAGGCCGCTCGGCATATCAAGGCCGTGAAGCCGGCGCCCCGCGTGGTGATCCTCACGCTGCACGACCACCCCGACGCCCGCCAGCGGGCGCGCCGCGTCGGCGACGGCTTCCTGTCCAAAGCGCGCTTCGTCGACGACTTCCGCAAGGTTGTCGACCGATTGTTTCCAGAGGGGCACGGACATGTCTGATCCGCCTCGCATTATCGTCCGGAACGACGTGTCAGCGCCCACACCGGTCCACGTTCTGATCGTCGAAGACGTCGTGGACGACGCCGAGCTGGCGGTCGTCGAACTGAGGCGCGCGGGGTTCGCCCC
>JBGOTH010000634.1:0-2633 GCA_041476345.1 Methylomirabilia bacterium | reverse complement strand
CGGTTCCTTGCGGAGCCGCGGCAGCAGCGAGGAGGCGATCCACCGGCTCACGTTGACCCCGCCACCCGTCATCAGCTCGGACGTCAGGGTCTTCTCGGGCACGACGCGCCACACCACACGCTCGAGCTTCGCGGGGCCGCGGTTCCTGAACATTGGTGGACCCCATGTGTAGTCGGGGTTGCGCTCGACGACGAAGTGGTCGCGGAGCGCCCACTCCTTGAACTTGAAGGGCCCGGTGCCGTCGGCGGCCAGGGTGCCGTAGTTGGCGCCGTACTTCTTGACGGCCTCGGGGTTCACGATCGACGCGAAGCCGGAAGCCAGGTTGAAGAGCAGATAGTTCGACCGGTCGCTGAGCTTCAGAATCACCGTCCGGTCGTCCTTGGCGACGACCTCCTCGACGCTCGCGATGCGGGATCTCGTGGGGGAGGCGGTCGCGGGATCACGCCAGCGGTCGAAGGAGAACTTCACGTCCCGCGCGGTCAACGGCTTGCCGCTGTGGAACTTCACGCCCCTTTTCAGGAGAAACGTGTACGTCTTGCCGTCGGGCGACACCGTCCACGACTCGGCGAGGCCCGGTGTGATCGTCTGCATGTCGAAGTCGAGGTTGACCAGGGTGTCGTAGAGGTTGTAGAGCCGCTCCACCGCGATGACGGCATCGACCTTGTGTGGATCCACCGATTCGGCGTCGGTGGGCTGGCCGATGACGAGGGTGTTCGGCTGCGCCTGCGCGGGAAGCACACCAAGGCTGACCAGCGACGCCAGGGCGAAGCCCACCATCCAGCGCCGGGTTGCCAAGCTCATGCGTCGTCTCCGTTGGATCAGTCGAGGAGTCCGAGACGGATCGCGAGAACGGCCGCGTGTGTGCGGTCGACCGCGTTGAGTTTTTCGAGAAGGCGCTGGATATACTTCTTCACCGTGCCGACGCTCCACTGCGTCCGCTCGCTGATCTGCTTGTTGGTCAGGCCTTGGGCCAGGAGCTGGAGGAGCTCGAGATCGACGGGCGTGAGCGCCTCTCGCCCATCCTCACCCCCTCGGGCGGTCAGCGCGCTTCGGAGGAGCAACGGGTCGACCACGGATCCCCCGGCGTGAACGCCGTGGACGGCGGCGAGCAGCTCGCGCCGCCCGATCCCCTTCAGAACATACCCCGCTGCTCCAGCCTCGAGCGCCTGACGAACGCGGGTGGGGTCGTCGTGCATGCTGACGATGAGGACGGCAGCCTGCGGCGCGGCACTTCGAAGCTGGCCCAGCACCGCAAGGCCCTCGATATCCGGAAGCGCCATGTCCAGCAGATACACATCGGCCTCGACGTTCCCGGCCATGCGGACGGCATCGGCCCCACAGGTCGCCTCGGCGACCACCTCGACGGTGTCGCCTGCCAGCATGCTGCGAAGTCCCTCCCGCACCATCGGGTGATCGTCGACGATCACGACGCGAACCGGACGATCGCCGACGTCGGTCACCACGTCGTCACACTGGTGAGCGGCAACCGCGCGCGGACGACCGTTCCGCGCCCCGCGCTCGTAATCGTCACGTTCCCACCCAGGAGCCGCGCCCGCTCGCGCATGCTCTCCATGCCTATGCCGTTACTGGGCTCGACACCCGGCTTGATCTCGAAGCCACGACCGTCGTCGCCGATGACCGCCTCGATCCAGCTCTCACCGTCGTGGCGAAGCTCGACCGACACGTGACGGGCTTCCGCGTGGCGGGCGGCGTTCGACAAGGCCTCCTGGGTGATACGGAACACCGCGTTCTCGACGGCGAACGGCAACGGCCGATCGCCGAGCACATCGCGGAGGTCCGTGCTCCACCCTTGCTGCCGACCCGTGTCGGTGAGCAGCGTCTGGATCGCCGCGCGCAGGCCGACGGCCTCGACGGACGACGGGCGGAGCGACGTCAAGATCTCCCGCGTCTCCGCGAGCGCGCGCTGGAGAGAATCCACCCCCTTCTCCAGCTCGCTGGCGGCGCGCAGGCGGTCGGTGCCCCAGACGTCCTGACAGGTGTCCAGGTGTTGCTTCGCACTGACGATCATCTGCGCGATGCCGTCGTGCAGGTCGTACGCGATGCGTCGCCGCTCGGCCTCCTGCGCCACGAGGGTTCGCTCCTCGTACAGGCGCGCGTTCTCGAGGGCGACACACGCCTGGCTGGCAAGCCGAGCCATGGTCGTCATCTCGTCGTCGAAGGTCCGCGGTTCCCGCGTCGCGATGGCCAGGATGCCGGCGGGCACGCCGCGGATGCTGAGCGGCACGATCGCGATCGCAACGAGTCGCTCGCTGCCAAACGCGCGCCGCTCGTCGGGGGAGATGACGTCGGCGTCCGGGCCGTTGACGCACAGCGGGCGCTCGTGTCGCAGGACCCAACCCGTCGCGCCGGCGCCGGGACGAGCCACGAAATTCATCAACGCTCTATCCTCTCCGCCGGCCAGCGCCACGATGCGGGCCGTCTCGCTCTCGGCATCGTACGCCGCCAGCCAGGCCAGGTCGGCCCTGCATAGGGTCCGGGCGCGCTCGACGACCAGATCGAGCACCTGGACACGGTCCAGCGACGAGGTGATGTCGCGGGCAACCTGCTCGAGCTGCACGGCTTCGTCGTGTTGCCGCACGGACCGGGCCAGGAGCCGGGTCAGCTCCGCGTTG
>JBGOTH010000633.1:0-2643 GCA_041476345.1 Methylomirabilia bacterium | reverse complement strand
GCGAAGCCCGTTTCCTCGTGACGGGCGACCGCGATCTCCTGGACATCGGCGGCTACGGCAATTTTCAGATCATCACACCGGCGCGATTTCTTCGGACGATTCGGACGCCCCTGAATTAGAACCCCTCGCTCGCCATGTACCGGACGAGATCGACCACGCGGTTCGAGTAACCCCACTCGTTGTCGTACCAGCTCACCAGCTTGAAGAAGCCGGAGTTGAGCTCGATCGAGCTGCCCGCGTCGTAGATGCTGGACGCCTGGTCGTGGATGAAGTCGCTCGACACGACTTCCTCGTCCGTGTACGCGAGGATTCCCTTCAGGTACGTCTCGCTTGCGCGCTTCATCGCCGCGCTGATCTCCTTCAGGCTCGTCGGCTTCACGCTCTTGAACGTGAGGTCGACCACCGACACCGTCGGCGTCGGCACGCGGAACGCCATGCCGGTCAGCTTGCCCTTCACTTCCGGGATCACGAGGCCCACCGCGCGCGCGGCGCCCGTCGTCGACGGGATGATGTTGATCGCGGCCGAGCGCCCGCCCTTCCAGTCCTTGCGCGACGGGCCGTCCACCGTCTTCTGCGTCGCCGTATAGGCGTGGATCGTCGTCATCAAACCTTCCGCGAGTCCGAAGCCTTCTTTCAGCACCACGTGAACGACCGGCGCCAGGCAGTTGGTCGTGCAGCTCGCGTTCGACACCACGTGGTGGCTCTTCGCGTCGTACTTCTCGTGGTTCACGCCCATGACCACCGTGATGTCTTCGTCCTTCCCGGGCGCCGAGATAATGACTTTCGCAGCGCCGGCCTTGATGTGGCCCGACGCGTTCGCCTTGTCGACGAAGAGCCCCGTCGACTCGACGACGAGCTGCACGCCGAGCGCCTTCCACGGCAGATCCGCCGGCGTCTTCGCGCTCACCACGCGAATTTCTTTCCCGTCGACGAGCAGGATGTCGTCGTCGGCCTTGTCGAGCGCTGACTTCTTCGAGCCGACGGAGCCTTCGAACCGCCCCTGGGTCGAGTCGTACTTCAGCAGATAGGCGAGGTTGTCGGCGGGCACGATGTCGCCGACCGCCACGACGTCGATATCCTTGCCGAACAACCCCTGGCTGTAGAGAGCGCGAAAGACGAGGCGCCCGATGCGTCCGAACCCGTTGATCGCGATCCTGGTGGCCATGCGCTTAGCCCAGGTGCTTCTTCACGAAGTCGATGAGCTTCGCCATCGACGGCGCCGCGTTCGGCGATTCCGGCTTCCTGATCCAGCCGGAGCCCTCGCCTTCGGCCAGCTCGAGATCGAGCTGCCCGCCGGCCTTGCGGTACGCCGCGACGAAGCGATCGAGGTGCGGACGCGGATGCGCGACGTCCTTCGTGCCCTGCATGTAGAGGACGGGCGGCATCTCGGCCTTCTCGCCGCGCTCGAGCGCCATCACCGGATTACCTTCGGCCATCGCGTCTTCCGTCTTCCAGAACTGGTCGTGCGCCGGCAGCACGCGGTCGACGATGTCCGGATACGGCGGCCGGGTCTTGAGATCCTTCGCGTAGCGATAGCGGCCGAGCGGATCGATGACGGGCCAGAGCAGGACGGCGCAGCGCACGGTCGCGTCGTAACGTGGACCTTGACCGCCCATGGCGGTCAAATGTGTTTCGGCCAGCGGCAGCGACACATAACGCGCGTCACGCGGGCGCATCGCAGTGAGCATCGCCTGGTGCCCGCCGCTCGAGGTGCCCATCACGCCCACACGGTCCGGCAGCCCGCCGAGGCTCGCGGCCTTCGACTTCGCCCAGCGGATGCCGTAGTTGATGTCGATCATCGACCCCGGGTACGAGGCATCCGGCGGCATGCGGAAGTCGAGCGACGCGATGACGACGCCGCTCTTCGAGAGTTGCTGATGGATCACCTCGTCGGTGTGGCGATCCTCGCGGCACCACGCGCCGCCGTGCAGCGAGACCATCAACGGAAAGGGCCCGGTGCCCTTCGGCTTGAACACGCGCGCCAGGAACGGCTTGTCGCCGTGGCGGAGATACTCGACTTCTTCGACGTCGACCTGATAGGTACCGTTGGCTGTCATGGTGGGGCTCCTCAATAGAGTCGGTGACCCGCGCCCGTACGTTGCCTCGTCACGCGCGATCCGTCAAGACGTTCGCGAGTCCCCGCGCTCGCGCCGGCTGAGCAGATCGCGCGCACCGAACGTGAGCAGGGCCACGCCACCCAGGGCCAGCGCGGCGTTCACGAGGTACGCGCTCGCGATGCTGCCTGCCGCCAGCGCGCCCATGAGGAGCGGGCTCGCCGCCGTGCCGAGCTGCACGCCCATCGCGAGCCAGCCGAACGCGGCACCTCGCGTCTCGCTCGGCACGATCATCCCGCCCAGCGAATACGCGAGCGTGAGCGCGCCGCCCAGGCTCAGCGCGACCAGCGTGCGTAGCACGAGCACGGTCACCCAGTCGTGGGTCAGCGCGAGCGCCGCGCAGAACACGGCCCCCGCGATGAACTGGACCAGCATGAGGCGCCCGACGGGCATCACCTGGGACAGCCGCGCCACGACGCTGGCCGACGTCGCGGCGCCGACGGCGGCGACGGAGATGATCAGCCCCGACGTCGCCGCGACCGCGTCGATCCCCGGCAGGTGCGCGACGTGCAGCGGGATCAGCAGGCCG
>JBGOTH010000632.1:0-2646 GCA_041476345.1 Methylomirabilia bacterium | reverse complement strand
GTCGCGACGTTCATCGGCTTCATCGGGCTTGCGGTCCCCAACTTCCTGCTCGCGCTCGTGTTGCTCTATCTCGGCTTCGTCCTGTTCAACGCGCACATCGGCGGGCTCTTCTCCACGGAATTTCAGGACGCGTCGTGGAGCATGGCCAGAGCGTGGGACCTCGCGAAGCATCTTCCGATCCCGGCCGTGATCCTCGGTTTGGCGGGAACCGCGCAGCAGATCCGGATCATGCGCGCCAATCTGCTCGACGAGCTGCGCAAGCCGTACGTCGTGACCGCGCGCGCCAAGGGCCTGTCCGAGCTCAGAGTGATCCTGAAGTACCCGGTGCGGATGGCGCTCAATCCGTTTGCGAGCACGATCGGTTACACACTCCCGTACATCGTGTCGGGCAGCATCATCGTCTCGCTCGTCCTCGGATTGCCCACAGTCGGTCCGCTCCTGCTCAAGGCGCTCATCGCGCAAGACATGTTCCTGGCGGGCACGATCGTGCTGCTGCTGGGCGTGATGACAGTGATCGGCACGCTGATCTCCGACATTCTCCTCGTCTGGGTCGACCCGCGCATTCGGATCGAGGAGACGTGATGGCCACGCTCGCCCCGGCCGCGGAGGAGCAGCGCATCTTCGTGGCGACGCAGTGGCAGCTGATGTGGTGGCGGTTCCGCAAGCACAAGGTGGCCGTCGCCAGCGGCCTCGTCGTCATCGGCTTCTATCTGGCCGTCCTCGGCGCGGACTTCCTCGCGTATGCCGACCCCAATGCTTCCGAGGCGCAGCGCGGGTTGATGCCCCCGCAGCGCGTCTACTGGTTCGACGGCGGGCAGTTCAGCCCGTACGTTCACGGGGTCAAGGGCGTCCGCGATCCCCAGACTTTCAAGCGTGTGTACCAGCCCGACCCCAGTCAGAAGGTGCCGATTCGCTTCTTCGCCAAGGGCTTCGAGTATCGATGGCTCGGCGTGATCGCTACGACGCGGCACCTGATCGGGGTCGACGGTGAGGGCGACGCCGGCCAGACAATCTTTCTGCTCGGCACGGACGTGCAAGGACGCGATGTGTGGTCGCGGCTGATGTACGGCACGCGCATCTCGCTCACGATCGGGCTGTTCGGGGTGACGGTGAGCCTCGTTCTGGGCGTGGTCCTCGGCGGGCTCTCGGGATTCTACGGTGGCGTCGCCGATACCGTGATCCAGCGGATCATCGAGATTCTTCGCTCGATCCCGACGATTCCGCTGTGGATGGGACTGGCCGCCGCCATGCCGCGCGACTGGTCCGTCCTGCAAGTCTATTTCGCTATCACGATCATCATTTCGCTCCTTGGGTGGACGGAGCTGGCGCGCGTGGTGCGCGGACGGTTCTTCGCGATGCGCGAAGAGGATTTCGTCGTCTCCGCGCGGCTGGTCGGATGTAGCCAGATGCGCACCATCTTCGTCCACATGGTGCCGTCGTTCATGAGCCACATCATCGCGGCGACCACGCTGGCCCTGCCCGCGATGATCATCAGCGAGACCGCGCTGAGCTTCCTCGGCCTGGGCTTGCGCCCGCCGGCGATCAGCTGGGGCGTGCTGTTGCAGCAGGCGCAGAACGTTCAGACGGTGGCCATCTCTCCGTGGCTGATGATTCCCGCTGTGCCCGTGTTCATCGTGGTCATGGCCTTCAACTTCCTGGGCGATGGGTTGAGAGACGCCGCCGATCCGTATGGACGATAAGCCCCTGCTGTCCGTCCGCAATCTCAAGACGTACTTCACACAGGACGAGGGGACCGTCAAAGCGGTTGATGGCGTGAGCTTCGACATGGCGCCGAGGGCGACGCTCGGGATCGTTGGCGAGAGCGGGTGCGGCAAGAGCATCACGGCACGATCGATCTTGAGAATCGTCGATCGGCCGGGGCGGATCGTCGATGGTGAGATTCACTTTCGCCGGCCGGACGGGCCCGTGGTCAACCTCGCGAAGCTCGACGCGAACGGCCGCGAGATGCGCTCGATCCGCGGCGCCGAGATCGCGCTCATCTTCCAGGAGCCGATGTCTTCGTTCAGTCCCGTCCACAGCGTCGGGAACCAGATCATGGAGTCCATCCTGCTCCACCAGCGCGTCAGCCGTCAGGAAGCGCGCGACAAGACGATCGAAGTGTTGCGGCGCGTCGGCGTGTCATCGCCGGAGGCGCGCGTGGACCAGCTCCCCAATCAGCTGAGCGGGGGCCTCCGCCAGCGCGCCATGATCGCGATGGCGCTCTCCTGCAAGCCGACGCTCCTGATCGCGGACGAGCCCACGACCGCCCTCGACGTGACGACGCAGACGCAGATCCTCGAGCTGATGCGCCAGCTCCAGCAAGAAGATGGGATGGCGATCATGCTGATCACGCACGACCTGGGGGTGATCGCCGAGATGGCCACCGACGTCGCGGTGATGTACCTGGGCCGGGTCGTCGAGCAGGCGCCCGTGGATGCCATCTTCCACGACACGCGACACCCATACACGCAGGCGCTGCTGCGATCCATCCCGCGCATTCGATCGCGAACGCGCGAGCGACTGACGCCGATCGAGGGCTCCGTGCCGCATCCGTACGACCGGCCGACCGGGTGCCCGTTCCATCCGCGCTGCGCAGAGTTCATGGTGGGGAAGTGTGATCGAGAGACACCGAGCCTGCGGCCGGTC
>JBGOTH010000631.1:0-2653 GCA_041476345.1 Methylomirabilia bacterium | reverse complement strand
TGGAGGCATCGGGATGGCGCGACAAGCGCGCCGCGTTCGCGAAGGGCGTCGTCACCGGCGATCGCACGATCGGCGAGCGCACGCGCAAAGGCATCGGGATCGCGTGCTCCGCCTACATGACGGGCGCGGGCACCGCGATCTACTGGAACAGCATGCCGCACTCGGGCGTCATCCTCCGCGCGGATCGGAGCGGCGGCGTGAGCATTCTGTGCGGCGCCACGGACATCGGGCAGGGCTCCGACTCGATCCTCGCGTATCTCCCCGCGGAAGTGCTCGGGCTCGACCCGAAGGACATTCACGTGCATCCGGCCGACACGAGCCTCACGCCCGTCGACCTCGGCTCGTACTCTTCGCGCGTGACGCTCATGTGCGGCGTGGCCGCCATCCAGGCCGCGACGCGGCTGCGCCGCGCGATCGCCGACGCCGTCGCGAAGAAGCTCGCGGTCGAGCCGGACGCGATCGCCTTCCGCGAGGGCATGGTCGGCGTCCCGGACCATTGGGAGAAGGCGGTGCCGTTCGCGCAGGCGGTGGAGCTCGGCGAGGCGCTTCACGGCGTGCTCGCCTTCACCGGCTCGTACGCGCCCCCCAAGCGCGCGGGCAAGTTCAAAGGCGGCGGCGTCGGGCCGTCGCCCTGCTATTCGTACTCCGCGTGCGTGGTCGAGCTCACCGTCGACGAAGAGACGGCGGCGATCCACCTCGACGACGTGTGGATCGCGCACGACATCGGCCGCGCGCTCAACCCGCTGCTCGTCGAGGGGCAGGTCGAAGGCTCCATCTACATGGGCATCGGCGAGGCGTTGATGGAAGAGCAGGTCTTCCGTCACGACCTGCACAAGGCGCCGTCGATGCTCGACTACAAGAGCCCGACGACGCTCGAGACGCCGCCCATCCACACGATGCTGGTGGAGACCGACGATCCGGAAGGCCCGTTCGGCGCGAAGGAAGCGGGGCAGGGGCCGCTCCTGCCGGTGATCCCGGCCATCGCGAATGCGATCTACCACGCGGTCGGCGTGCGCGTGGACGAAGTTCCGATCACGCCCGACAAGGTGCTGAAGGGGCTCGATCTCAAGCGCCAGGGAAAGACGCCGCGCATCGGACCCGAGCGCATTCCGCTCTTCACGTTCAAGGAAGCGCTCGCGGTCGAGTCGGCGTTCGGCCAACCGCTGGACGCCATCGCGGTACGCCCTTTTGCCGACGAAGATCGCGAAGATCGGCCCCGCGGATGACCTGCATGGAGCCACGCGGTTGTCTACCGGGCCACCCACGCCGTTACGCGAGTAAGGGCAACTCCAAATGATGCGGCTGCCGCCCTTCGCGTATCTCCCCGCGCCGACCGTTCACGCCGCGGTGAAGCTCCTCGCCGAGCACGGCGCGGATGCGATGCTCGTCGCCGGCGGCACCGACCTCTACCCGAACATGAAGCGGCGTCAGTTCGAGCCGAAGGTGCTCGTCGGCCTCTCCAGCGTGGCCGAGATCCGCGGCGTGCGCGGCAACGCACGCGACGGCGTCACGATCGGCGCGGGCACCACGCTGTCGACGGTCGCGCGCCATCCGGAGATCGTCCGTCACTATCCCGGGCTCGCGACCGCGGCCTCACTGGTGTCGTCCCCGCAGCTCCGCAACATGGGGACGATCGGCGGCAACCTCTGCGTCGACACGCGCTGCAACTACTACAACCAGAGCTTCGCCTGGCGGAAGGCGATCGGCTTCTGCATGAAGAAGGACGGCGACATCTGCCTCGTCGCTCCGGGCAGCCCGCGCTGCTGGGCCGTGTCGTCGTCGGACACCGCACCGGTCGCGTGGAGCCTCGGTGCGAAGGTGCGGCTCGTCGGGCCGGCCGGCGAGCGCGTCATTCCCGCGGAGGCGCTCTACCGGGACGACGGCATCCAGTACCTCGCGAAGCAGCCGAACGAGATCGTGACGGACGTCATCCTGCCGCCGGCCGACGGGCGACGCTCCGCCTACATGAAGCTCCGCCGCCGCGGCTCCTTCGATTTTCCGGTGCTCGGGGTGGCCGTCGCCGTCCGGTTGGACGGTGAGACGGTGCGCGAAGCGCGGATCGTGCTCGGCGCCGTCGCGTCGCAGCCCCGCGAAGCCGCGAAGGCCTCAGCGCTGCTCATCGGCCGGCGCCTCACGCCCGAGATCATCGACGCCGCCGCGGACGTCGCCGCGGGGCCCTCGAAGCCGCTCGACAACACCGACTTCACGCATCCGTATCGGAAGAAGATGACCCGCGTCTTCGTGGCGCGTGCGCTGCGTCGCATCGCAGGCCTCGCATGACGCCGCTCGGCGAACGCATCCGTGCCATGCGGCTCGAGCGTGAGCTGCAGCAGCGCCAGCTCGCGGAGAAGGCGGGCTTGACGCCGAGCATGGTGTCGCAGATCGAATCCGGGCGCCTGACGCCGTCGCTGCACACGCTCGGCAAGATCGCGGGCGCGCTCGGCGTCACCATCGCCGCGCTGTTCGACGGCCGGACCGCGGGCTCGATCCACATCACGCGGAAGAAGGACTACCCCGTCGTCTCGTTCGACGGCGCCACCGAGCGGTGGAGCGTCCTCGGCGCCGGCCTCTTCCAGGGCAAGATCCGCGCGGTGGTCTCGACGCTGAAGGCGCGCAGCAAGGGCCTCATGTCGGAGAAGGTCATCATCAAGTC
>JBGOTH010000630.1:0-2654 GCA_041476345.1 Methylomirabilia bacterium | reverse complement strand
GGCGAAGATCGCGGATCTCGAGCAGGAGCGCGCCAAGGCCACGGCCATCCTCGACGCCATGGTCGAAGGCGTCATCGCCGTGGACGGCCACGACAGCATCCTCACGATGAACGAGCGCGCGCGCGCCATCTTCGGGTTGCCCACGCGCGGCGAGGGGCGGCCGTTCATGGAGGTGATCCGCAACGGCGATCTCTACGCGGTGGCGCGCGGCAGCCGGGTGACGGGCGCCGGCGCGGTGTCACACCGCGAGGTACGGCTACTCGCGCCGGTGGCGCGCACGGTCGAAGTCGCCGCGGTGCCGCTCGTCCTCACCGGTGCCGCGCCGGGTGTCGGCGTCGTGCTCGTGATCTACGACGTGACGGCGCTCCGGCGGCTCGAGCAGGTGCGCACGGAGTTCGTGGCCAACGTCTCGCACGAGCTGCGCACGCCGCTCACCGCGATCCAGGGGTACCTGGAGACGCTGCTCGGCGGCGCGCTTGAAGAGCCGCAGAACGCGCGCCGCTTCCTCGACATCGCCTTCCGCCATACCGAGCGGCTCGGCCGCCTCCTCAACGACCTCACCGATCTCTCGAACATCGAGCTCAGCAAGGTGAAGCTCGCCCTCGAGCCCGTCGCGCTCGACGAGGTGATCGAGTCGGTGCTGGCGATCATCCAACCTCGTGCGGACTCGGGCCGGGTGACGCTCGCGACTGAGGTGGCGCGCGATCTGCCGCCCGCCCTCGCCGATCACGATCGTCTCGCGCAGATCCTCATCAACCTCGTGGACAACGCCGTGAAGTACACGCCCGCGGGCGGGCGCGTGACCGTGCGCGCGACCGCCGAGTCAGGGGCAGGTTCCGTCGTCGTCGCCGTGACGGACACCGGCGCCGGGATTCCTCCCGCCGATCTTCCGCGGATTACCGAGCGGTTCTACCGCGTCGACAAGGCGCGCTCGCGCGAGCTCGGCGGCACCGGCCTCGGCCTCGCGATCGTCAAGCACCTCGTCATCGCCCATGGCGGCGAGCTCACGATCGACAGCACGCTCGGCGAGGGCACGACCGTCCGCTTCACGTTGCCGACCGCGTAGTGTCGTAGATCACCACCGGCACGATCGCGCCGTCCGGCAGGCGGTCGTCGGTGGGCGGCTGCCAGAGCGAGCGCAGGTGACGCAGCACGGACGCATCGCTCGCCTCGTTCTCGGGCTCCGTCTCGCGTCCTCGCCGCGCGCCGATCCGCAACTCCACCTCGGCGTCATCGTCGCACCGGCACCAGACGATGACGGGGGCTCGCGCGTGCGAGAGGCTCAGCGCGTAGACGGCGCGTCGTTTGTCGCGCTCGCCGTGGACGGCGTCGACGATGACCGGATCGGCGCCCGAGACCAGCGCGTCTCCGATCCGCCGCTGCATTTCGTCATAGGCCGCGTTACGCGCCATCTCGTAACCGGCGACGTCGCGCGTGAAGCCGGCGGTCTTCTCCACCCACGCCGGTAGATCGATCCCCAGGTCGGCGTACACGTCGCAGCTCCGGATCAACACGCCGCCCAGCTCCCGGTGCAGGCGCGCGGCCGTCGTTGTCTTGCCGGAGGCGGGGAGTCCGCTCATCAGGATCACCATCAGCTTCGTAACGCAATTGTTACACGCCGGCCACGGTGCCGAAACATGGCTCGGTGAAGATCGAGCCAGACAAGGAGAAAAAGAATGAAGAGCGTGATGGGGATCCTGGGCGCCCTGGTGTTGATCGTTGCCGCCGCCGGCGCCACCGAGGCTCAGCAGTTGATGAACGGAGCCGGCGCGACTTTTCCGTACCCGATCTACTCGAAGTGGTTCGACGAGTACGCGCGCGTCGACGGCACCGTCCGATTCAACTACCAGTCGATCGGGAGCGGCGGTGGCATTCGCCAGATCAGCGAGCAGACGGTGGACTTCGGCGCGAGCGACGGGCCGATGACGGACGAGCAGCTCACGAAGGCTCCGCGCCCGCTCCTGCACGTCCCGACCGTGCTGGGCGCGGTCGTCGCCACGTACAACCTGCCCGGCGATCCGAAGCTTCGCTTCACGCCGGACCTGCTCGCCGACATCTTCCTCGGCAAGATCACGAGTTGGAGCGACCCGAAGATCGCCTCGGTGAACCCGGGCGCGCCGCTTCCCAATACGCCCATCGTGGTCGTGCATCGCTCCGACGGCAGCGGCACCACCTACATCTGGGTCGATTACCTCTCCAAGGTCAGCAAGGACTGGGAGACGAAGGTGGGGCGCGGGACGTCGGTGAAGTGGCCGGTCGGACTCGGTGGCAAGGGCAACGAAGGTGTCGCGGGGCAGGTGAAGAACACCCCGGGCGCCATCGGCTACGTCGAGCTCGCGTACGCGACGAAGAACCGCCTGCCGGCGGCGCCGGTACGTAACGTCGCCGGTAAGTTCGTGGAGCCGACCATCACCAGCACGACCGCCGCCGCCGCGGGCGCTGCGGCGCACATGCCCGCCGACTTCCGCGTGTCGCTCACGAATGCGGCGGGCGACGGCGCGTATCCGATCGCGAGCTTCACGTGGCTGCTCGTGTACAAGGATCAGCACGACGAGGTGAAGGGCAAGGCGCTCGTGCGGTTCCTCTGGTGGGCGAGCCACGAGGGGCAGAAATACGCGGCGGATCTGCTCTACGCGCCGCTGCCGCCGCAGGTG
>JBGOTH010000629.1:0-2656 GCA_041476345.1 Methylomirabilia bacterium | reverse complement strand
TGGACCGACGCGAACCTGATCCTGTTGATGCTCGGCCCCACGCACCTGGCCGGGATCAACAACGCGGCGTGGCACGGGCTCTTCATCCACTACGTCGTGGGGCTCTGGATCACGCCCGCCGGTTACGTGCTGATCTACTTCTTCCTGCCCGCGAGCGTGAAGACCCCCATCTACAGCCACCGGCTCTCCCTCATCGGCTTCTGGTCCCTCGCGTTCTTCTATCCGTTCGTCGGCCTCCACCACT
The DNA here is from genome assembly GCA_041476345.1 of Methylomirabilia bacterium. GTDB lineage: Bacteria > Methylomirabilota > Methylomirabilia > Rokubacteriales > CSP1-6 > VGLJ01. The sequence goes on along the minus strand of JBGOTH010000629.1, from coordinate 2,412 downwards.
ACCTCTACTCGCCGATCGCCGACTGGGCGGAAACGATCGCGATCGTCTCCTCCATGATGCTGATCGCGCCCGTGTGGACGGTGCTTCAGAACTTCTTCGGGACGATGACGGGCCATTGGCACGACCTCGGCACCAATCTCCCCGCCAAGTTCCTGATCGTCGGCGCCGTGCTCTACCTGATCGGCTGCTTCCAGGGATCCGTGGAGGCCCTGCGAGCGCTCCAGCAGCCGACGCACTTCACCGATTTCGTCGTCGGCCACTCGCACATCACGGTGTTCGGCACGTTCGTGATGTGGGCGCTGGGCGGCACGGTCTACGTGTGGCCGCGCGTGACCCATTCGCGCCCGTCGAGCTTTCGCCTCGCCAACACCGGCTTCTGGCTCATCACGATCGGCATCGTGGCGATGGTGCTGGTGCTGACGACCCAGGGCCTGCAGCAGGGCTTCATGCTGATGGCGCAGGCCGACTGGCTCGATTCCGTCAACGCCATCCGCCCGTACTGGTGGCTGCGGACGCTGACCGGCATCGTGATGGACGTAGGGACGTCGCTCGTCGTGCTGACACTCGTGCGCGGCTCGCTCCAGAGGACCCCGTGAGGTCGCTCGCCTCCGTCGCGGTCGGCGCCGGCTTCGCGTGCGTGACGCTCGCGATGTTCGTGCAAGGTGTCATGCCCGCGCTGATTCCGGAGACACGCTCGCCGCGGGTGACGCGGGCGGTGCGGACGGAGCTCGGCGACGTCAAGTGGCTCCGCGCGACCGCCACGGACTACACCGCGACGGAGGCGCGGGGGCGCCGCGTCTACATTCGCGAAGGCTGCTGGTACTGTCACAGCCAGTACGTGCGCCCGGTCGCCCACGAAGATCTCCGCTGGGGTCCCGTCTCCGAGGCGGGCGAGTACGCGTACGACCTCCCGCACATGCTCTCCACGCGTCGGATCGGGCCCGACCTCACGCGGGTCGGACTGAAATACGGCGACGATTGGCACTACGCGCATCACTGGGATCCGCGGCTGGCCGTGCCGGACTCGGTGATGCCGAGCTTCAAGTGGCTCTTCCGTGAGACGACCGCCACGGCTCTGGAGACAAGCCCCGAGCTCCAGCGCTGGTTCACGTTCCGGCCCGATCGCACACTCGTCCTTTTTCCGAACGCCGCGGGGCTCACGTTCGTGCCGCCCAGCGCCGAGGGCGCGTGGCCGATCGACGCCACGCCGAGCCTGGATGTCTCGCACCTCAAGTCGCCGCCGCCGGCCCTGCGCTTCGTCACGCCGACGGCCGACTTGATCGATCTCGTGCGCTACCTCCAAAAGCTCGGCACGAATCGCGGCGTGTGGCGGGATGCCTTCGAGCCCCAGAACGTGAGCGTGACCGGCATGACGGTGCCCGGGCGCCCCGACCTACTCGACCGCGGGCGCGCGGTCTATCGCCAACGTTGCGTCGGCTGCCACGGATCCGACGGCGACGGCAACGGCGCCGCCGCCACCTTCCTGTCGCCGCGTCCGCGCGACTTCACCGCCGCGGTCTTCAAGTTCCGCAGCACGCCGTCGGGCTCGCTGCCCACGGACGGCGATCTCTACCGCACGGTGACGCGCGGCGTACGCGGGACCGCCATGCCCACGTGGCACGAGCTACCCGACAAGGACCGCCTCGCCGTCGTCTCGTTCATCAAGACGTTCTCCCCGCGCTGGCAGGACGAGAAGGCGGAGCCACTGCTCGTCGCATCTCCTCCGCCGGCCCGCACCGAGCTCGTCTCCCTCGGGCGCGAGCTCTACGGCCGCGCGAAATGCTGGGAGTGTCACGGCGAGCACGGTCGCGGTGACGGCCCGTCCGCCGCGCAGCTGAAGGACGATCTCGGCCGGCCGATTCGCCCGACGGACTTCACGCGCGGCGAGCTCAGGGGAGGTACCCACGTCACCGACGTCTTCCGCACGATGACGAACGGCCTCGACGGCACGCCGATGCCGTCGTTCGCCGACACGATGCGCGACGACGAGCGCTGGGCCATCTCCTACTACGTGCTGTCGCTGTCGGCGTGGGCGGATCCGCTCACGGGCGAGAAGCTGCCGCTGCCGCGCGCGGCCCGCGACGCGCTGAACTCGGCCGCGGTGATCGCGGATCATCCAAGGCGCGCCTGGGCGGCCGACGGCGGCAGCCGCGTCGCCGACGGGAAACGCACGTACTACCCCGGGATCGCCGACTGATGCTGGAGCACCTGACGCTCGGCGAGTTCGTGGTGTCGGCGCTCATGGCCGGGGCGGCGCTCTGCGCGTTCGCGTGGGGCGTGGCCAGCGGCGCGCTCCGCAACGTCGAGGGCGTGAAGCACGACGTGCTGCGCGTCGAGGGTGTGAAGCCGAGCTCAGAGAACGACAGGGGGGATGGGGGTCCTGAGTCGCGGGGCCCCCATGTTCACAGGGGG
>JBGOTH010000628.1:0-2661 GCA_041476345.1 Methylomirabilia bacterium | reverse complement strand
TCATCGAGAACGACGACAACCGCTCGGTCATCGCCTCGCTCAACCGCGCCTGGCCGGCGGCGGAGACCGAGCTCCTCTGTTTCCTGCACAACGACACCGAGATGGTGGACCCGGGCTGCCTCGCGACGCTCGTCACCGCACTCGACGATCCGACCGTGGGGATGACCGGCCTCTACGGCGCCAAGCGCGTGCGCCGGGATGGGCGCTTCGTGGGGCGGACGATCGTGCACAGCCTCGCCGAGGGGCCGACGGTGCGCCCGGGCGGCGAGGACGTCGCCGTGATCGACGCGGTGTGCATGTGTCTGCGCCGGCGGTTCCTCGAGGAGATCGGCGGGATCGACCAGAGCTACGGCTTTTATCACGGCCTCGACAAGGACCTCTCGCTCACGGTGCGCGAGCGCGGCCTCCGCTGTCGCGTCGTCCACGCGCCCTTTCATCACCACGGCGGCGGGACGCGTGCCCGCGACTTCGATCGCGGTGGCGAGCGCGAGCGGCGCGACCTCGCGCTCCGCGCGGCCGCCACCGAGCGGCTGGTCGCCAAGTGGGGGCACCGGTTGCCCTCGGACGTGCGGCCGATGGCGACGCGGGTGCGCGAGTGGTGCAGGGCGCGGTATCCTTGGCCCTGATGATTCCCTTTTCGAAAGGTCACGGGCTCGGCAACGACTACATCGTGATCGAGGCGCGGCACCTGGCGGCGCCGCTCTCGATCGACGCCATCGTCAAGATCTGCGACCGGAACTGCGGCGTCGGCTCCGACGGTATCCTCCTGCTCGTTCCGACCCCGCATGCGGATTTCGGGCTGCGCATTTTCAATCCCGACGGCAGCGAGGCGGAGAAGTCCGGCAACGGGCTTCGGATCTTCGCGAAGTACCTCTGGGATCAGGGGCACGCGAAGAAGGAGCGCTTCACCGTCGACACGAAGGGCGGCCTCGTCGAGTGCCTGTGCCACGTGCGGGACGGGCGCGTGGGCTTCGTCACCGTCGAGATGGGACGCGCGACGTTCCGCGCACCCGAGATCCCGATGACCGGGCCCGACGCGGACGCCGTCGGCGTGCCCCTGACGCTCGAGAACGGTACGCGCCTGACCGTCACCGCGGTGTCGGTCGGCAATCCCCACTGCGTGGTGTTCACGGAGAAGCTCGACGAGGCGGAGGTCAGGCGCCTCGGACCGCTCATCGAGCATCACGCGGCATTTCCCAATCGCGTCAACGTGCAGTTCGCGCGACGCCTCGGCCCCAGCGCGATCGAGATCATGATCTGGGAGCGTGGGGCCGGATGGACTCTCGCCTCCGGCTCGTCGTCCTGCGCCGCCGCCGCCGCCGCCGTGCGCAACGGTCACTGCCGTCATGGTCTCGTGAGCGTGAAGATGCCCGGCGGGGAATTGGCCATCGACGTGCGTCCCGACTGGTCGCTCAAGCTCGAAGGGGCGGTCGAGCTGGTGTGCACCGGGACCCTCACCGCGGAGTTCGTCCAGGACTACGTGACGAACCATTAGATGAGACGCGACAAATAACTCGGATGAAGCGCGTCGCAGTCTTCTGCGGATCGAGTGAGGGCGCACGACCCGCGTATGCGGACGCCGCGCGCGCCCTCGGAGCCGAGCTGGTGCGGCGCGGCCTCGGGCTCGTCTACGGCGGCGGGTCGGTCGGGCTCATGGGCGTGCTGGCGGATGCGGTCCTGGCGCAGGGCGGGGAAGTCATCGGCGTGATCCCGGAGCCTCTCGCCGCGCGCGAGCTCGCTCACCGGTACCTCACCGAGCTGCGCGTCGTGGCGAGCATGCACGAGCGCAAGGCGACGATGGCGTCGCTCGCCGACGGCTTCATCACGCTGCCCGGCGGGCTCGGCACGCTGGAAGAGACGCTCGAGATCCTCACCTGGGCGCAGCTCGGCATCCACCGAAAACCGGTCGGCGTCCTCAACGTCGCGGGCTACTACGACGGGCTGCTCCGCATGCTCTCGCACGCCGTGCGCGAGGACTTCGTCCGCCCCGACTACTTCGCCCTCCTGCTCTTTGCCGATACGCCCCAGGAAATGCTCGACCGCTTTGCCGCCTGGCAGCCGCCGGTGCTTCCCCGCGCCTGGCTTGCACCGTCCCAGACCTGAAGCTCCACGTCATCGGCTCCGGCGATGCCTTCGGGAGCGGCGGGCGCTTCCAGACCTGCTTGCTGCTCGAGAGCGCGCGCGGCCGGCTGCTCGTCGACTGTGGCGCGACGTCGCTGGTCGCGATGCAGCGTGCCGGCATCGATCCGGCGACGATCGAGGCGGTCGCGGTGACCCATCTTCACGGCGATCACTTCGGCGCGCTGCCCTTCCTGATCCTCGACGGCCAGTTCCGCCGTCGCGTGGCAACGCTCACGGTCGCGGGACCTCCGGGTATCCGGGCGCGGATCGACGCGGCGATGGAGGTGTTCTTCCCGGGTTCGTCGCGCGTCCCGCGACGCTTCGCCGTGGAGTATGTCGAGCTGGAGGGTGGCATCGCGGCCACCGTCGGCGGCATGACCGTCACGCCATTCGCCGTCGTCCATCCGAGCGGCGCGCCCGCCCATGCGCTGCGGATCGACGACGGCGAGCGCGTCGTGACGTACTCCGGCGACACGGAATGGACGGATCGGCTGCTCGACGCCGTCCGCGGGGCCGATCTCTTCGTGTGCGAGGCGTACG
>JBGOTH010000627.1:0-2663 GCA_041476345.1 Methylomirabilia bacterium | reverse complement strand
AGCTTGCTCGTCGGCGCGAGGCTCAGCGCCTGCCGGAACATCGCGGGAATGTCGGCCGCGAGGAAGGGCACCGCAAGGCCGACGTCCATGTAAACGTTGGCGTGCACGGCGGCGAGATAGCTCAGCTCGCGCGTGTAGGGATACCCCGCGTGCAGCAGGCAGAAGGGCACCCGCGCGTAGCGCTCGTTGGCGACGATCGGGCGCAGGTGCAGCGGATTCGCGCCGCGCAGGTCGAGCTCGTCGTCACCGAATCCCGTGTGGATCTGGACCGGCATCGCGTCGCGCGCGGCGATGTCGAGTGCCAGCAGTAGCAGGTGGTCGTTGAGCGGCTTGATCGCCAGGCGAAGCGTCCCGTCACGGCGTGCCTGCTCTTTGGCGGCGGCGAACGCAACGGCCGCGGCGCCGCGCGGTGTGACGCGCACCTCGAGGCCCGTGCGATACGCGATGATGCTCTTGAGCCCGACAAAGCCCGCCGCGCGCGCGCCGGCCACCGCTGCGTCGAACGCCTCCAGCATCGCGTCGAACGTCTCGTGGCGAACGATCAGATCCTGCGCGAGTGCTTCCAGGCGCAGGATCGGCGCGATCCGTGCGCCCACGCGTGCGCCGAGCTCCGCGGGTGTGTACGTGTCGGACGACTGATAGCCGTGATCGAGGAGCAGCGTCGCGATACCGGCGTCGCCGAGCATCCTGGCGGCCAGCGCGTCGGGTGGCATCGCACCGCGCGCCGCCACGACCGCCTCCGCCGTGGCCGCGCATCCGAAGTACGACGCCAGCGCCTTGATCGCCCAGCGAAAGAAGATCGTCTGCGAGGCGTGCCGCGCGCGGACCTCGGCGTCGCCGCTCTCCGTGAAGAAGCGCGGATAGGTCGCGGCGGTGATCGACCCGGTGGCGCGGAGGAGCGAGTGGCAGTGGTGGTCGACGATCGGAACGGCGGAGAGATCGAGCGGCATCGTCGGCCGGTCAGAACTTCCAGAAGTGGTGCTTCACCTCGAAGGCGACGTCTTCCTTACTGAACGCGTTCCATTCCGAGCGCTTCACGGCGAGGAACGCGCGCGCGAGCATCGGCCCCAGCGCGCCCGTGAGCACGGAGTCGGCCACCAGCTCCTCGAGCGCTTCGTGGAGGCTCGTGGGCAGCCGCCGGATCCCCCGCTCCGCCCGCTCCGCGTCCGACCAATTGCCGGGATCGATCAACGCGGGCTCTCCGGGCTCGAGCGTGCGGCGAACGCCATCGAGTCCGGCGGCGAGCAGGCCACCGAGCGCCAGATACGGGTTCGATGACGGATCGGACGCCTTCAGCTCAGCGTTGGTCGAGCCGGCGCGGTCGGACGCAAACGTCGACGGCACGCGCACGGCGCCTTCGCGGTTGTCCGGCCCCCACGCGGTGTACGCCGAGCTCCACGTGTGCGGCGCGAGCCGCCGGTACGAGTTGTACGTGGGGCACGTCAGCGCCACGAGCGCGGGGAGATGCGCAAGCACGCCGGCGATGAAGTGATAGCCGAGCGCGCTCATCCCGTAGCGCCCCTTCGGGTCGTGCATGAGGTTCCGCCGTCCGGCACGGTCCCACAGGCTCCAGTGGATGTGCCCGCCGTTGCCGGCCTGCTCCGGAAACGGCTTCGGCGCGAGCGACGCGAAGAGTCCGTGCCGGTAGGCGACGCCGCGCACGGTCTCGCGATAGAGCACCTGGCGGTCGGCGGCGGCGAGCGCCGGCGCGTGACGCACCGACAGCTCCTGCTGGCCGTGGCCGAGCTCGGCGTAGTACTGCTCGACCTCGATGCCCTGCGCCTCCAGCGCCGCGACGATCTCGTCGATCACCACCGCCGCCGCCGTCATGCCCGTCGTGGAAAAGCACAGGCTCTCGTCGAGCGGCGCGAACGTGCCGTCGGGCCGCCGCGTCGCGAGCGAGAACTCGCACTCGAACGCCGCGCGCACCGTGATCCCCGCCGCGGCGCAGGCCGCGATCTGCCGCTTGAGGAAATCGCGCGGGCACGCCGCCCACGGCGCGCCGTCCAGCGTGCGCATGTCGACGGTCATGGCGGCCGCGTGCGGCGCGTACGGCAGCACGGTGAACGTGCTGGCATCGGGCACGAGCCGGATCTCGCCGACGGGCCCCATACCCTCGACGGGCTGGAGCTGGTCCAGCATGTTCATGGCCTGCATGGCGACGGTGAGCCCGATGCCGTCGGTGAGACGCTGCGCGAGACCGTCGACGTGCGACGCCTTGCCACGAATGATCCCGCCGTTGTCGGTATAGAGGAAGCGGACCAGGCGCACCTTGGCGCGACGCGCGGCGTCGAGGACGGAGCGACGGGCGCGCGCGGCCATCAGTCGGGAATGCAGGCGGTCACGGTGATCTCCACCAGCAGCTCCGGCGCGTTGAGCATGACCTCCACCGTGGTGCGCGCGGGCTTGTTCCTCGGGAAGTATTTCGCGTACTCCTCGTTGTAGGCCGAGAGGTCTTCACGCTTCGTCAGATGCGTGGTGACCGTCAGCACGTTGTCCAGCGACGTGCCGGCCGCGACGAGAATCAGCGTGATACGCTCGAGCGCGTTGCGCGTCTGCTCGCGAACGTCCGTGCCGACCACGCCGGTCTTCGGATGCCGCCCCGTCTGACCGGCGACGAACACCAGATTCCCGAACCGCGTCGCGGCGGACAGATTCGGATT
>JBGOTH010000626.1:0-2663 GCA_041476345.1 Methylomirabilia bacterium | reverse complement strand
CTTTCACTACCTCGCGGCGAACGCTCTCGGCTGCGGCATCGTGCCGATCAACCCTGACTACCGGCACGACGAGATGCTGTACCAGATGGATCATTCGGAGGCGGACCTCGCGGTGGTGGTCGGCGCGCGCGTCGCCGACCTCGAGCGCGTGGCGCGGGAACGCGCGAAGCCGTTGCCGGTCGTGAGCGCCGCCGATTTTTCGGCAGCGCTGCCGAAGCCCGCGAGCCCGCCGCGCGCCGGCGCGCCTGGCCTCGACACGGAATGCAGTCTCATGTACACGTCCGGCACGACCGGAAGGCCGAAGGGCTGTGTCCTGACCAACTTCTACTATCTGAACGCCGGCGCGTGGTATCGCAACCTCGGCGGGCGCATCGAGATCCGCCGCGGGCAGGAGCGCTTCTACAATCCGCTGCCGCTCTTCCACATGAACCACCAGGCGGTGACGGCGACGTGCGCGATCCTCAGCGCGAACTGTCTCGTGCTGCCCGAGCGCTTCAGCCCGAGCCGGTGGTGGCCGGAGATCGTCGCGACGGGCGCCACGATCATCCACTACCTCGGTGTGGTCCCGCCGCTCCTCTTGAATCAGCCGCCGTCGCCCGACGACCGGCGCCACCGCGTGCGCTTCGGCATGGGCGCCGGCGTCGAGCCCGAGCTTCATTCCGTCTTCGAAGAGCGCTTCGGCTTTCCGCTCATCGAAGTGTGGGGGATGACGGAGACAGGGCGCATCTACGCCGACTGCCACGAGCCGCGGCGGATCACGACACGCGCGTTCGGCCGGCCGTTCGGCGGGCTCGAGGCGCGCGTGGAAGCCGACGGCGAGATGCTCGTGCGCTGGAACGGGCCGGAAGGTCCGCGGCACGGCTTCTTCGCGGGATACCTGAAGAACGCGGAGGCGACGGAAGAGGCGTGGCGCGACGGATGGTTTCACACGGGCGACGTCGTCCGCCGCGAAGCCGACGGGATGCTCGTCTTCGTCGACCGCAAGAAGAACATCATCCGCCGCTCCGGCGAGAACATCGCCGCCGCCGAAGTCGAAGCCGTGCTCCAGACGCACGACGCGGTCGCGCAGGTCGCGGTGCTCGCGGTGCCCGACGAGATCCGCGAAGAAGAAGTGATGGCGTGCATCGTCACCATGCCCGGCGTCGCGGCGGACCGTGCGCTCGCCGAGCGGCTCATGGCCTTCAGCCTGACGAAGCTGGCGTATTTCAAGGCGCCCGGCTTCGTGCTCTTCGTCGATTCGTTGCCGACGACGGGCACGCAGAAGGTGCAGAAGGCGCAGATTTTTCCGCGCGGGGAGGATCCGCGTCAGCGCCCGGGAGTCATCGACCTGCGCGACCTCAAGAAGCGCCGCTAGGGCGGTACCCCGGCCGTATACTCGGAGGTCCATGGCCGAAACGGTGCCCGTCGAAGTGATCGCCTGGGTCACGAAGTTCGTCGGCGGCGACGGTTCCCTGCGTCGTCTCTTCGAAGAGCCGCTCACCCCGGGCGCGACCGTTCGCAGCGTGCTGCGCGGGCTGTCTGCGCGCTTCCCCGAGCTGCAGGCGGCGCTGTGGCACGGCGACGCACTTGGTGAGCACGTCGAAGTCCTCGTCAACGACGCGGTGCTCGGCGTCAGCCACGAGCTGGATTCGCCGGTGAAGCCGGGCGACCGCCTCGGGCTCGTCGGCGCCTTCATGGGAGGCCGCGCGTGAATCTGACGATCGACGGCCGCGCCGTGGAGATGGCGGCAGGTGCCACGGTGCTCGACGCCGTCAATCGTCTCGAGCTTCCGCTGCCGCAGCTCTGCAAGGATGCGGACCGCGCACCGCTCGGCGCGTGCCGCACGTGTCTCGTGCACGTCGACGGCATGCGCGGGACTCCGGCCGCGTGCCATCTGCCCGCGCGCGACGGCATGGTCGTCTCGACGCAGCATCCGGATGCCGTGCGCGTGCGCCGCGGCGTGCTCGATCTGACGCTGTCGATGCTGACGCCTGGCGCCGAGCGGAACGGGTTCGGTCAGCTCGGTGTCGCCGCCGAGCGCCACGCGCTTGCGCGGCCCACGTGGGCGCCGCTCCATGCGGCGCCGGTCGACGCGACTAAGTCGTTCTTCGTGCTCGACCGCGAGGCCTGCATCCTTTGCGGCCGTTGCGCCGTCGCGTGCGACGACGTGCAGCACATCGGCGCCATCGCGCTGCTCGGCCGTGGCCACGCGAGCAAGGTCGGCGTCGCGCGCGACGGCGTGATGTCGGCATCCGTGTGCACGTCGTGCGGCCAGTGCGTGGCCACGTGCCCCACCGGCGCGTTACGCCCGAAGGAAATCGCCGCGCCGATCGTCCGCCGCGTGGAGACCACGTGCCCGTACTGCGGCGTGGGCTGCGGCCTCGATCTGGCGGTGCGCGACGACGGGCGGCTTGCCGTGATGGCCGACGACGTTCCCGCGAACCGCTCGAGCGAAGGGATGCTGTGCGTGAAGGGCCGCTTCGGCACCGGCTTCGTCCACGCGCCCGACCGCATCACCACGCCGCGCATCCGCCGCGACGGGAGCTGGCACGAGGCGACGTGGGGCGAGGCGCTCGACTTCGCGGCCGACGGCCTCGCGCGCAATCACGGACGCTTCGGCGCGCTCGCGTCCGCGAAGGCGACGAACGAGGACGCCTACGCCATGCAGAAGCTCGTGCGCGTGG
>JBGOTH010000625.1:0-2666 GCA_041476345.1 Methylomirabilia bacterium | reverse complement strand
GCACAAGATCATGTGGGCCACCGACTATCCACACTCGGACGGCTTCTTCCCGGGCGCGCCGCAGATGCTCCGCGAGCGGATCGGATCACTGTCCCCCGAAGCGAAGCACCAGGTGCTCGCCGGCGGCGCCCTCGGCTTCTACGGCCTGAGCTGATGATCTCCTGCGACGATCACATGGACCTCAGCCAGCTCCCCGCGGATTTGTGGACCTCGCGGCTGCCGGCTTCGCTGCTCGACCGCGCGCCGCACGTCGAGGAGCGGGACGGACAGGTCGTGTGGGTCTGCGACGGCAAGGTGTGGGGTCGCTGGGACGGCAAGCCGCCCGTGACCGGGTCGGCGCGTCCGGTCAAGGCGCTCTACAACGCCTTCGACCGTGCCGCCATCTACGACCAGAGCGCGCGCCGCCCCGCCAACGCGGAGCTGCGTCTCGCCGACATGGACCGCGACGGCGTCGAGACCCAGGTGATCTTCGGACCGATCTTCCAGATCTCGACCGACGATCCCGCCCTGCGCTCCGCGTGCGGCGTCATTCTCTCGTGGCACATCACGGTGTTCGTCGGCAAGCCGGGCGATCGTGCCGTCGGCAAGGCAGCGAGCGTCTTCGAGAACACCAAGTTCTTCCTCGCGAACTTCCTCGATCCCTTCGTCGATCTCTTCGCCTGGGGCATTCTCGAGCGGCACCCGAAGTTGCGCATGGTGATGGCGGAGGCCGGCACCGGATGGCTCCCCTGGCTCGTCCAGGAGCTCGACTACCGCCACTGGCGGCTCTGGGAGGCCAAGGAGTTCTGGGCCGACAAGGGCGGCAGCGCCCTCGTCACGAAGCCGAGCGACCTCTTCAAGCGGCAGATCTACGCGACGTTCCAGGACGACCACGTCGCGATGGCGCTCATCCCGTTCTTCGGCGAGGGGCACCTCCTCTGGGCCTCGGACTATCCGCATCCCGACAGCGTCTGGCCCAACTCACGCGCGGCGATCGAGCGGCAGATGCAGCACCTGTCGCCGGAGATGCGCCGCAAGCTGACTCGCGACAATGCCGTGGCGCTCTACGGGCTGAGAGCATCGTCAACATAGCGCGGTGTATCGGATCGTCCACTCTTGCGGTTCACGTCGACGGCCGTATAGTCGACGGCATGAGCACATTCTTCGTGACCGCCAAGCTCGCGCATCCGCAGAATCCTGAGCGGCACCTCGATCTCGAACTTCTCGTCGACACCGGCGCCACGTGGACGCTGTTGCCCGAAGACGTGGTCGAAGCGCTTGGGCTGTCACCCTCGCGGGAGCGCGTGGTCACGCTGGCCAACGGCGAGCGCGTTGCGTATCGCTCGGGCGAGGTCGTCATCACCCTCAACGACGAGGACCTGACAACCCTGTATCTTGCCGGCCCGCCGGGTTGCCTCCCACTCCTGGGCGCGGTCACGCTCGAGCAAGGCGGGCTCGCGCCCGATCCCGTGCGGCGCATCCTGATTCCTGTTGGCGGTCTCTTGGCGGCGGCCTACTCGATCACCGACGCATAGGTGAGCGTCCGCAGCTCGCGACGCAGCGGATACGGCGACGGCAGCCCCATCTGCATGATCTGCGTCATGAAGACGACGATCATCTGCTCACCGGGATCGATCCAGAACGCGGTGCCCGCGGCGCCGCCCCACGCGAACTCGCCGGGCGTGCCCGCGATCATGGCGCGCGCGGGCGACTGCATGACCGAGAAGCCGAGGCCGAAGCCGACGCCGTAGTAGCCGGTCTCGGTGAACATGCCGGGCAGCGCCAGGTTCGTCAGGTCCTGGCCGTCCGGCAAATGATTGATCGTCATGAGCTCGACGGTCTTCCGCCCGAGGAGCCGGATGCCGTCGAGCTCGCCCTTGTTCAGCATCATCGAAGCGAAACGGAAGTAGTCGTGCGCCGTCGACACGAGCCCACCGCCGCCGGAGAAGAACGTGCGCTCGCGGTACGCGCTCTTTGCGGGATCGTCGATGAGAGTCAGACGATCGTCGCGCTGGCGCTGGTAGTTGGCGGCAAACCGCTTCGTCCGGTCGTCGGCGATGACGAACGACGTGTCGGTCATCCCAAGCGGCTGGAGGACGTGCTCCGCGAGATATGCGTCGAGCCGCTGCCCGGAGATCAGCTCGATCAGGTGCCCGCACACGTCGGTCGACACCGAATAGTTCCAGCGCGTGCCCGGCGAGAACTCGAGCGGCACCGTCGCGAGCTCTTCGACCATGTCACGCGCCGCGTAGCCGCCGCGCGTGAGGTCGCCGATGCCGATCTTGCGGTACGCGGCGTCGACGTTGGTGCGCTCCATGAAGTTGTAGGTGAGGCCCGACTGGTGGCTGAGCAGATCGCGGACGTTCATCGCACGCTCGACCGGCGCCGTCTTCCAGTTCGGATGGTTGCCGCCGACGAACACGCGCTGGTCCTTCCACGACGGGATGAACTTCGACACCGGATCGTCGAGCTGGAAGCGGCCCTGCTCCCACAGCATCATGAGGCCGACGCTCACGATCGGCTTCGTCATCGAGTAGATGCGGAACATCGAATCCGGCGCGACCGGTCGCTTCTTCTCGATCTCGAGATGTCCCCGGGGCTCCAGGTACGCGACCCTGCCCCGGCGCGCCACGAGCATGAGCGTGCCGGCGAGCTTGCCGGCGTCGATGTAGCGCTGCAGATGATCG
>JBGOTH010000624.1:0-2673 GCA_041476345.1 Methylomirabilia bacterium | reverse complement strand
TGTGGAAGCCGCGGAGGGGACTTTAGGGTGTTTCGCGCTCAGCGCGTGTCCTCGTCGAGCAGGTCTTCCCCGCACGGGTCCGCCGCGGGCGGGCGCTCGACGGTGGGCTCGAGCTGACGTGCGGGCTCGACTGGTACGCGCACGCTTCGTTCGGACAGTGCAGCGCTGCGCCGGCTGTTGACTCGACACGTCATGGCATCGTCCGGGAGATCGAGCTCTGGCGCGCCTTCACGGGCGTGCCGGCATTCACCTTCGAATTGTCCGCGGCACCGCTGAGTGCCACCTCGCAGATCATCAGAATTGCGGTGAGGCTCACGATGACCCAGATGGCCGTGGCGGAGCGTCTCGTACTTTGCGGTCGCCCTTCGTCGAGCAACGGTCAGCTCGCGTAGCCGCGCGACCGAATACAGCTCGCGTACGCGTCGCGGTAGCGCGCGTCGTGGTTGCGGTTCTGGTTGACTCCGTAGAGCGCGCCGCCGCCGACGCCCAGGACTCCGCCGATCGCGGCGCCCTTGCCGGCTCCCGAGCCGCCTCCCGCGATGGCGCCGCCGGCGGCGCCGACCACGGCGCCGATCGCCGCGCCGATCGCCCCGTCTTTCACGACTTCCATCGTCTTGCTGGTCGTCTGGGACGCCGCCTGCTGGTTGCACGCCTGGATCGCCGTCTGTGAGGGAACCGAGGAGCGCTGAGGCTCAGCGACGGGTGACGGAGCGGCGACGACGGGGGCGGAGGCGACGATTCCCGAGGACGGCGCCGGGGGCACCGCCGCCACGGGCGCGACCTCGCGTGAAGTCCAGTTCGCCACCACGACACCGGTCACGAGCGCCACGACGACGGCAATACCGAGGCCGATCGCAGTCATCTTCCAGGGGTTCCAAGCGTTCTGCGCCATGTCCGATCTCCTTGACGTCCTCGACGTCATCCCGCCAGAGGCGCGGGTGTGCTTGTCGGCTCGGGATCCGTTCCGACGGCCCGACGGATCGCGTCGAGCACCGCGGCCCCGTCGAACGGTTTCCACAGGTGACCGGCCGCTCCGGACTTCTCGATGTGGGCGCGGGTCGAGGCATCGTCGTGAGACGTGATGAAGATCACCGGCACGGCGAGACGCTGCTGGAGCTCGAACCCGCTCATCTCTTTCATTTGGACGTCGAGAACGAGGCATGCCGCCTGCCCGCGTGGAAGCCACGCGAGGAACTCGCCGGCGGAGGCGAACGTCTCGACCGCGTAGCCAGCCGACTGCACGACGCGATGGAGCGAGCGACGCACGGACGCGTCGTCGTCCACAATGGCGATGACCGGTATGTCTTTCACGCGAGTTCCCCTTTACGAGAACTCTAAGGGACGGGTAACGGGCGCGCTATTGGACCTTGGTCACGTCCGGATCGCCATGGCGTCGTGCAGGCGCTCGTCGACGACGTCCCAGGCGACGACGTTCCACCAGGCGGCGAGGTAGTCCGGGCGGCGGTTCCTATATTTCAAGTAGTACGCGTGCTCCCAGACATCGCAGCAGAGGAGCGCCGGAGTCCCGTGCGCCAGCACGCTGTCCTGGTTGGGCAGCGACACGATCTGCAGGCGCTCCGCCGCCCGGTCGACGACGAGGAACGCCCATCCTGAGCCGAAGTGTCGTGTGGCCGCGTCGGTAAAGAGGGACTGAAATCGCGCGAACGATCCGAAGTCCTTCGTGATGGCGTCCGCGATCGCGCCCTTCGGCCCGCCGCCCGTGTTCGGCGCGAGGATCGTCCAGAAGAGCGCATGGTTGGCGTGGCCGCCGCCGTTGTTCCGGACGGCGGTCCGGATTGGTTCCGGTACCTGGTCGAGGCGGCGCAACAGATCCTCGATCGGAAGATCGGCGAGCTGCGGATACGGCTCGATCGCCTTGTTCAGGTTGTCGACGTACGCCTGATGATGCTTGTCGTGATGGAGTTCCATCGTTTCGGCATCGATGTACGGCTCGAGCGCGTCGTAGCCGAATCGCAAGGGTGGAAGCTTGTACGCCATGACGGAGCCCTCCTGGCCCGAATCTAGTCGACCGCCTCGGGACCGCCTATTGGACCTTGGTCCATCTGCGACCTTCACCGCGGCTGCGCTACGATCCTGACGGCACCGAACGAATTGCCGCGAGGAGGGCTTGCCTTGGAGCGCTATGACCTTGTCATCGTTGGAGGCGGAGCAGCGGGCATCAACGCGTTGAAAGCAGCCGTCACCATGAAGGCGCGAGTCGCGCTCGTGGACCGCGGCCCACTCGGCGGCACGTGCGTCAACCTGGGGTGAATCCCGAAAAAGACCTTGGTAAGGTCAGGACGGATTCACCGGCTCGCGAAGGACGCGGCGCGTTTCGGCACGACCACCGGTGCCGTCGAGCTGGACTGGCCGACGGTCGTCCGCCGGCAGCACCAGATCGTCAAAGAGTTCCAGCCCCTGCCGGCGTCGCTCGCGCGAGCGGGCGCCGAGATCATCCTCGCCGAAGCACGATTCGCCGACCCGCACACCATCACGGTGGGAACCTCGGCGCTGCGGGCTGACCGGATCATCATTGCTGCGGGATCCCGCGCCGTCGTTCCTGCGTTGCCGGGCATCGACGCGGCGATCACGTCGGACGAGATCCTGTTCCTTCCCGTCTTCCCGAGCCGTCTCGTCATCGTCGGGGCAGGTGCCATCGGGCTGGAGATGGCG
>JBGOTH010000623.1:0-2684 GCA_041476345.1 Methylomirabilia bacterium | reverse complement strand
TGGAACTGGTGCATAGCCTCTGTGATCCTGCCGTCCGCGGTGTCGACTCGTCCATCGACGGCATCGAAGCGCTGATCGACGGCATCGAAGCGCTGATCGACGGCATCGAAGCGCCGATCGATGCCCTCGAACCGCCGATCGACGGCATCGAAGCGCTGATCGACGGCATCGAAGCGCTGATCGACGGCATCGAACCGCCGATCGACGGCATCGAAGCGCTGATCGATGCCCTCGAACCGCTGGTCGACGCTCTCGAGGCGCTGGTCGACGGCATCGAACCGCTGGTCGACGCCTCCGAAGCGCTCGTGCATTTCGGCGCGGAACGCGTCGAGGTACTCGCGTAGCTCGGAATCCATGCCGAGACTGTAGCCGCGCGAGTCGTCGCCGCGCAAGTGTGGACACGCGGATACACATCTCGACGCCGGAGCTCTCCCGGGAGGCGCCGCGGTAGACGGCTAACGGTGGCTGAGCGGGAGCGGCTGCTCGCCCAGGATCGCGGTTATCATCACTCCGCGGACGGTGTCGAGATCGAGCCCGGCGGCGTCGATCTGCGCGGTGGCGTCCGCGAGCACGCGATCGACGTCCTGCATGCGCTTCCACTGCTTGAAGAGGTCGGGGCGGTCCACGCCCATGGCTTCGCCCACGAGCTCGAGGAAGTTCACGATCCGGAACGGGTAGTTGCTCTCGTGGGCGCAGAGCTCGCGGTGACAGGCGTGATAGATGCCGACGAGCGCGTCGACCTTCGCCGCCTCGGCCGACTGCAGCTCTTGCGCGTGCAGGGTGCGCTTGTAGTCCGGGACCGGCGCGAGCGAGTTGCACATGTAGCCGACGCGCGGCTGCGCGAGGTCCACGATCGTCAGACCGGGAATCGCGCCGAGGATTTTCAGCACACCCTCGGTGACGCCGCCGACGCCCGGGTGCTCGTGGAGCGCGACGCGCTTTTCGACCCGGTTGACGAAGTGCGGACGCAGGAGATCCAGACGCTCGGCGATGTACGGCACGACGTGCTCGAGCGCGAACGACGGCTTGGTCACCGGCATGAGGATCTCGCCGAGCTGGATGTTGCAGGTCGGGCACCACGTGAGCACGGTCGACGCGCCCGTCGCCGCGAAGCCGGCCAACGAGTTGCCGCCGACGCGTCCCGCCGTCTTCAGATCGCCCGCACGGAACTGGATGACGCCGCAGCAGTTCGCGGGGCCGCCGGAGACCGAGTAGCGCGCGCCGATGCGATCGAGCACGTCCATGCAGAGCAGCGCGATGTGCGGCGTCTTCATCACGTTGCAGCCCAGGTAGAGGACGACGTCGGGCGCCGGCCCGGCGGCGGCGTGGGCGGAGCGTGTGACGCGCGAGATCAGATCGGCCGGGAGCTGAAGGCGGGACAGCACTTTCACGCTCTGCGACATGGTGCTGAAGCCCTTTTGCCCGGCCGCGCGCCGATCGTCCTCGGCCTTCGCCTCGTTGAGCTTGAGACGCGTCATCGCGAGCATGAAGCGCGGATTCACGCCGTCGTCGCAGGCCTTCAGACACGCGCCGGAGCCGGTGCACACCTCGGCCCACCTGGCGCCGCGACTCTTCGGATTGCCGGCGCCGCGGAGGATGTCGAGCACGTCGGCGACGATCGCGCGCGGGTCGCTCTTGTCGACGCCGCCCGGCTCCGCCGTCGGGCACACCGCAACGCAGCGTCCGCACCTCGAGCAGTTGTCGAGGATCTCGCCGACGCGCGCATCCAGGCCCGCCACGAAGACCGCCTCTTTCGTCACGATCCGAATAGTACCGCGCCACGGGTGCGGTGGACGTCGAATTCCCCCTCGAGGTCCGGTACTCTCACACGGTGAGCCTCACGTGGCTCTTGGGCGCCGTGACGATTCTCGCCGCGCACTTCGTCTTCGGCCTCGCCGGCTTCGGCGTCGGTCTCGTCGCGATGGCGTTCCTTCCGTTCATCATGTCGCCCGCCACCGCCATCGTCCTCCTGACCGCGTACGCGGTGATCTTCGCGATCGTCCTCTTCGTGCCGCTGCGTCGCGACTTCATGCCCCGCGCGATCGCCGGATTGCTCGCCGGCTCGCTGATCGGCACTCCGGCCGGCGTGTGGATCCTCGCCGTCGCGCCCGCGAGCGTGCTCGATCGCGTGATCGGCTGCATGCTCATCGTCGTCGTCGTGCTGGAATTCGCCGGAAAGATGCCGCGGCGGCTCGAGGGCCACGGATGGGGATTCGTCTTCGGCGCGCTCGCCGGGCTGATCGGCGGCGCCGTCGGCCTGCCGGGGCCGCCGACGGTCGTCTACGCGGCGACGCAGGATTGGAACCCGCGCGCCTTCAAGGCGAACCTCCAAGCCTTCTTCATCGTGAACCAGGGCCTGATCCTCGTCGGTTACTGGGTTGCGGGGCTGCTCACCGCCGAGGTGATGCGGCTGACTGCCGTCTACGCAGCACCGGCGGTGATCGGGATCGTCGCCGGCATGGCGCTCTTCACCCGCGTGGACCCCGTGCGCTTCCGGAGGATCGTCTTCGTGCTGCTGTTCGCGTCCGGCGTGCTGCTGCTTATAGGGGGCTAGCCGGCGGCGGAAACACGGACGGACGGGCGGTCGGGTCGGCGGCGGCCTCCCGGCGTGGCGCAGCGAAATCCAGCGATCGGGAGGAAGCAAAGCTTTCTCCCGATAAAGCCTTGAGGCGCGCCACGCCGGG
>JBGOTH010000622.1:0-2685 GCA_041476345.1 Methylomirabilia bacterium | reverse complement strand
CCGAAGAGGTGATGTCGATCCTCCAGGAGTTCCACCAGGCCATGGGCGAGATCATCATGGCGCACAACGGCACCCTCGAACGCTACATGGGCGACGGCATGATGATCGTGTTCAACGATCCGCTTCCGGTGCCGGATCCTGTCGCACAGGCGATCCGCATGTCGCTGGCGATGCGCGCGCGGGAGCAGGAGCTCGCCGATAAATGGGACCGCTACGGATACGACCTCCGCTTCGGGATCGGGATCGCACATGGCTACGCGACGATCGGACGTATCGGGTTCGAAGGGCGCTGGGACTATACCGCCATCGGGTCGGTCGTCAACCTCGCGGCACGGCTCTGCGGGATGGCGAAGGCGAGCCAAATCCTGGTGCCCCGCCGACTCCTCGCGGTCGTCGACACCCTCGTCGACGCCGAGACGGTCGGTGAGTTCAAGCTCAAGGGATTCCACCGCCCGCTCCCCGCATACAACGTCCTTCGCCTGAAAGACGTGCAGTCCTGATCACACCGCCGCCGGCCTCGGCGCCGCCCCTGGTCTTGATTGTCGACGACGACACTGCGCTCGCGGATATGTTGGCGGAGGCCCTGGGTAGGCTCGGTTACCGAGTGGCGACGACGGCGTCGGCAGCGGCGGCGCTCGAGGCGGTCAACCGCGACGTGCCCGATCTCGTCGTCAGCGACGTCCACCTGGGCGGTATGACAGGAGTCGAGCTCTGCGTGCGTTTGAAGGCCACGCCCGCGCTTCGGCTGACGCCCGTCGTCCTGATGACGGCCCTCTCTGACCTCGATGCCCGTGTGGCCGGCCTCGCCGCCGGGGCCGACGATTTCTTCGCGAAGCCGTTCGACCTTGTCGAGTTGCGCACCCGCGTGGCCGCATTGCTCCGCGTCAAGGCGCTTGTCGATCAACTGGAGCACGCCGAAAACGTCCTCGTGACGCTCGGCCGAACGATCGAGGCACGCGACCCCTACACGGCGGGACACTGTGAGCGCCTGGGCCGCTACGCGACCGCGGTGGGCCGCGCGCTCGGCGCGGATGAGGCGCTGTTGACCGCGCTCCGGCTCGGGGGGGCTCTCCACGATTTGGGCAAAGTCGCGGTACCCGACGCGATCCTGCTCAAGCCGGGGAGGCTCGAAGCAACCGAGCGCAGCCGAATGCAGACCCACGCCGCCATCGGCGAGTCGATGGTGCGCGAGCTCCACACCCTCGACCCCGTGCGCCCGATCATCCGTCATCATCACGAGCGATGGGACGGCTCGGGCTATCCGGATGGTCTCGCGAAGGAGGCCATCCCTGTCGGCGCCCGCATCATGGCGGTCGTCGACGTGTGGGATGCGCTCGTGACCGCCCGGCCCTACAAGTCGGCCTTGACGCCCGTGGAGGCGCTGGCGATCCTCGAGCGCGAGACGGCGGCAGGCGCGTGGGATCCCCAGGTCATCGGCGCGTTCATCGACGTCCTTCCGACGCTCGAAGGCCGTCTTCCACGGGCGACCGAATGAAGATCCTGATCGTGGACGACAACGTCACGAGCCGACACGTGTTGCGGGTCCAACTCGAAGCCGGAGCGCATCAGACACACGAAGCGCAAGACGGCGAGGAGGCGCTCGCGCTGTTGAAACGCGTGCCGGTGGACGCGGTGATCAGTGACCTGTTGATGCCCACCATGGATGGCTTTCGTTTTTGCATCGAATTGCGCAAACATCCGCGACTCTCACCTTGTCAGGCGTTTCGGTTCGGCGCTTTGGGGCGCATCCAACGGTCGCTCGGAGATCCATGATGCCTATGATTCCCGCCAGCGGGATCGAATCGGTCGTGGTCTTCCGACTAGCCGACCAGCGCTGGGCTCTGCCCGTCGAGAGCGTCGATTCCGTGGTATCGATGGTAGCCGTCGCGCCGCTCGCCGCCGCTCCGCACGTCACGCTCGGCGTGATCAACGTTCACGGTGCCGTCGTTCCGGTCGTCGATCTCAGGCGCCGTCTCGGTCTCGACTCTCGCGAGGCACGGATCTCCGACCATCTGCTTCTCGCGCGGAGCCGCCGCCGTCGGCTGGCAATGCCGGTCGACGAGGTCCTCGGCGTGAGCGAGGTGTCAGCGAAACAGATCGTGCCCCCGGACGCCATCCTTCCGGGCATCGGTCACGTAGCCGGGCTCGTCGCGCTGCCCGACGGCCTCCTCTTCGTGCAGGATCTCGACGCCTTCCTCTCGCTGGACGAGGAGCAATCTCTGGACGAAGCGCTCCGACGCGCTGCGTCGCCCGCGGGTGATTCGCACTCGGCAGCGGCTGGCGCTGACAGATGAACGCGTGAGGCTTTCAGCGGAAGCACACGCGTCGGCGAGGTCGCTGATCGAGGAGCGCCTCGGTCTCCACTTCCCCGAGACGCGCCACGGGGACGTCGAGCGGTGCATCGTGAGCGGCTGTCGTAGTGCGTCGGTCGGAGGACCAGAGGAGTATCTCGCGTGGCTGGCATCTCTTCCCGACGACAGCCGGGAGTGGAGGCGGCTGGCAAGCCGTCTCACGGTGGGCGAGACGTATTTCTTCCGCGACCCCTCGTGCTTCGAGGCGCTCGAGCGAGAGATTCTCCCCACGCTCATCGCCGCGCGCCGGTCGCAGGAGAATCGACGGCTGCGGCTCTGGAGCGCGGCGTGCGCCACGGGCGAGGAGCCGTACTCGCTGGCGATCATGCTGGAT
>JBGOTH010000621.1:0-2687 GCA_041476345.1 Methylomirabilia bacterium | reverse complement strand
GCGATGCCGATTCCGAAGACGACGTAGGCGGTGCGCCAGCCGACGGAGGTGACGAGGAGCTGGGCGACGAGCGGCATGACGAACGTGCCGGCGCTCGCGCCGCACATCGCGAGGCCGACCGCGAGCCCGCGCCGCGCGACGAACCATCGCACCACAGTGGCGTTGCAGGGGACGTACGCCGCGCTCATGCCGATGGCGGCGACGACGCCGTACAGCAGATACGGCTGCCAGAGCTGCGTCACGAACGACATGCTCGTCAATGCGACGCCGAGCAGGATCCCGCCCGAGCTGATGACGAGACGCGGGCCGAACCGATCCGTGAGCTGCCCCGCCAGGGAGCCGACGATGGGGTACACGATCGCGTAGATGGAGAAGACGCCGGCGAGGCTCGCGCGGCTCCAGCGGAACTCGTCGAGCAGCGCGGCGAGGAAGACTCCGAACGAGTATTGCGCGCCGTACGCGACGAACAGCACCGCGAAGGCGCCGCTGACGACGAACCAGCCTCGATACGGCGGGGCGATCAGCCGCAGGCGATCGCGTACACGTCGTCGACGGGGATTCGGGACTCGCGCCAGGTCTTGCCGCCGTCCTGCGTGCCGAAGACCTGCCCGCAGCGCGACGCGCCGTAGACCTGATTCGGATCGCGCGGGTGGAGCGCGAGCCCCATCATGGTGGCACGTGCCTTCACGCCGTGGTCGACGCGCGACCAGGTCTGCCCCAGATCCGTGCTGCGGTAGAGGGAGCCGTCTTCGCTGCGCGCGGCCGGGCTCAGCGCGGCGTAGAGCGTGCGCGGGTCGTGCGGCGAGAGGCGGATGTCGCGGCCGTACGTGAGCGGCGAGAAGCGCCCGACTTCGAGATCGTTCCACTTCGTCCCGCGATCGTCGCTGCGGAAGAGGCCCATGCGCACGGCGAGGAAGACGGCCCCCGGCGCGGCCTCGCTCACGGTGAGCGCGTGCGCGTCCAGCATGCCTTCCGCCTCGCTGTCGCTCTGGATCTTGCTCTTGAGATGCGGCCGCGACGACAGATTGACGAGCTCGTCCGCGCAGTCGTCCCAGTGCTGGCCCCCGTCGAGGCTGCGCATCACGCCGCCGACTTCGAGAGCGGCGAAGATCTGATCCGTGGCGCCGGGCACGACGGCGATGCGCATCGTTCGGCACGCGAAGGACATCGTGATGCGATCGGGCTGCTTCACGTTCGGGAGCTCGCGCCAGGTGTCGCCGCCGTCGTCGCTTCGGTACACGCCCACGGGCGAGGTGCCGGCGTAGACGGTCTTCGCGTTCTTCGGGTGCACGGTGATGGACCACACCTGCAGGCCGGACGGAAAGTTGGCCGCGCGCTCCCAGCTGGAACCGCCGTCGGAGCTCCGGTACGGCCCATTCTGCGTGCCGACGTAGATCACGCCGGCCTCCGTCGGGTGGAACGTGATGGCCTGGACCGACATCGGGTCAGGCAGTCCCTTCGTGACAGTTTCCCAGTGACCGTTGCCGGCAGCCTGACGGAAGAGCCCGCCCTGTTTCTTCTGTGACGTCCAGGTACCGGCGCCGACGAAAACCTGTCCCGTGCTCTGGCTCATGGCTCTTCCTCCTGGGGGCCATACTCTAGCACCGCTCATCCGGTGACTAGCGCGTCGATGAAGACGGTGTAGGTCTGGGATTTTGGGCGCGCGTAGACGGGATCGGGGCCGCGCTCGAACCACGGATCACCGGGCGCGAGCGCGATCTCGCGTCCGCCCGTCTTCACGCGAAACCGGCCGTGCCGCAGCACGCGGATGCCCGGGCCCTGATGAGTGTGCGTGTACGCGACACCACCCGGCGGGAAGTCGACGCGGTCGGCCCGGAGAAGAGCGCCGCCCGCGGGCAGTGCGACCGGTTCGCCGAGCTTGAGGGTCGTGTAGCGCCCGTCGATCGGCGGTTCGTCGGATCGCAGCTCCCACCGCCAGAGCCGTGTCTCGATGCTCGCCTCGATCACGCACGTATCGGGGTCGCTACTTCCCGTGGAAGAGGTTGAGCGCCGAGCCCTTGCGGAACCACTCGAGCTGCGCTCCGGTATACGAGTGCCGGAGGAGCAAGGTCTCCTTCGTTCCGTCGGCGTGCGCCACCCGGCATTCGACGGGCTTGCCCGCCGCCATCTGCGCGAGCCCGACGAGGCTGATGCGATCGTCCTCGCGAATCTTGTCGTAGTCCGCGGAGTCGCTGAACGTCAGCGCGAGCAAGCCCTGCTTCTTCAGATTGGACTCGTGGATGCGGGCGAAGGCGCGGGTGATCACGGCCGCGCCGCCGAGCAGGCGCGGGGAGAGCGCCGCGTGCTCGCGGCTCGAACCTTCGCCGTAGTTGTGGTCGCCGACGACCACCCACTTCACGCCGCGCGCCTTGTAGTCGCGCGCGACCTTGGATACGGATTCGCCGGTCACACCGGTGACGACGTTCTTCGTCTTGCCGGGCGCGCCGGTGTACGCGTTGATGGCGGTGAGGAACATGTTGTCGCTGAACTTGTCGAGGTGTCCGCGGAAGCGCAGCCACGGCCCGGCGGGAGAGATGTGATCCGTCGTCGTCTTGCCCTTGGTCTTCAGGAGCACCGGCATGTCGAGGAAATCCTTGCCGTCCCATGCGGGCCACGGCTCCATCATCTGCAGCCGCTCGCTCGTCGGGCTCACGGAGAGCTCGATCGTGCTCCCGTCGGCGGGCGGT
>JBGOTH010000620.1:0-2690 GCA_041476345.1 Methylomirabilia bacterium | reverse complement strand
CGAACGATTCGCGCAGATGATGCACGAATTCCGCGAGGACGCGGCGCGTCGAGAAGGGCTGTACCTCGAGACGACGCAGACGATGTTCCGGATGTTCCGGGATATCCGCTCCGTCGGGCTGGAAAACGCTGAACCGTCATTCCCGACTTCTCGAAAGCATCAACGTCAAGCTCGGCGTGCGAGGGAACGGCGGCCGCGGAAACGGCCGCCGTTCCTGAATCGCTCTACAGTGTCTGCACCACCGCCGCCGGCCACGCGCGGGCGTCGACCTTCTCGTGCCATTCCTTGATCTTGCCGTTTGCGTCGATCACCACACCGACGCGCGCGGCGCCCTTGGCGGGATCGACGTTGGCGCCGTAGGCCGTGCCGATCTTCCGGTCGGTGTCGCAGATCAGCGGAAAGTTGAAGTTGAACTTCTCGGCGAAGGCTTTGTTCGCGGCGGCGTTATCGAACGACACGCCGAGGATGACCGCGCCCTTCGCGTCGTAGTCGGCTTTGAGGTCGCGGAACCCGCAACCTTCCGCCGTTCAGCCAGGGGTGTCCGCCTTCGGGTAGAACCACAGGACGACCTTCTTCCCCTTCAGCTCGGACAGCGTGACCGTCTTGCCGGTGTGATCGTGACCGGTGAACGCAGGTGCTATGTCGCCTGGCTTGAGCATGTGCCCTCCCGTGTGTCCTCATCCTCGCACGATTGACCGTATCCGAAGCGACACGTTGACTGCGCGCGTCGTCCTCGCTACTTTGTGACCGTGGCCCAGGGACAGAACGGCCCCAGTCCCGATCCCGGGATCAGGGCGATCCTGGAAGAGCTTCGCGACCTACGCCGCGAGATGCGAGACGACCGTCGACATACAGAGGCCGACCGGCGGCAGGCCGAGGCCGACAGGCGCCGGAGCGATGAACGCTTCGAGCAGCTCCTCAAGCGCCATGAGGCCGTGACTCAGAGCGCGTTCAGGGATATCCGCACGGTCGGGCTCGCAATCGTGAAGACCTTGAATCGCCACACGCTGATCCTCGAGCGCATCGACCGCAAGCTCGGTGTCCGCGGGAACGGCGGCCCCGGGCGGGGAAACGGCCGCGCCGCTTAGGGACCGAGCGTCCCGATCTCGTAGCCCTTCGGATAGGTCGGATGCGTCATCGACGTCCGGAGTGACGGGCGGCGACGGCGCGGGAAGAAGCGCAACGCGATCGCACGTGTCTTCATGGCCGCCATTACCAGCGCGCTGATCGCCGGATTCGGATTCGGGAATCCGAACGCGCGGCGCGCCGGCGCATCCAGCAACGCGTAGATCGCCTGACGCACGACCGGGTGCAACGGACGTGGGAACCAGCCCGCGAAGAGCTCCACCGTCGCGGTGCCCACCGCGTGGTTCGCCTCCGTGAATGTGTACCGCCGTGCCTCGTAGTCCACCGTGAAGCGCTCGAACGTCGCGTAGTCCGCCGGGATGTCCTTGATTCCCATGCGCGCGCCGACGGCTCGCCAGAAATGAAACAGGGCGAGCCGCTCCGCCTCGATCATCCTTCGCCAGCCGAAGCGCGCGTTGAACCGGATCGGCTCGAACACGAACGTCGACAGCACGTAGAGGAAGTCCTCGTTGGCGATCTTGAAGCGGCCATGGATCGCGTTCATGCGCGCGAGCGCTGCCGCGCCGCGCTCGCTGTCGTAACCGTGCTCCATCATCTCGCTCACGATGATGTCGGTGTCGTCGTAGCGCTTCTGCGCGCGCCGCTCGAACTCGCCCGTGCGATGGAGGAGGGCGGAGATGCTCGGCACGCCGAACGTGCGGAAGAGCGCCAGCTCGAGCGCGCGCGTGGTGTCGAACGGGAAATCGACGCGCGTCGACAGGAACACGATGCGCTGGTGATCGCGCTCCGGATCGAGCCGGCGGATCTCGTCGAGAACAGGCACTAGCCTGGATTATTCATGAGCGGGGCCGGGAGTGTGCCGTCTCCTGTCCTCGCCGAGGTGAGGGCGGTGGGCCGGGGTGGACAGCCGACATCCGCAGCCGCCTCGGCGAGGACAGCAACTGTCTCCGTTGTCAAGCGGCCCGGGCCGGCTTCCAGGCCGCCCGGTGCTTGAGCATCGCGTTGAGGATCGTGAGGAGTTTGCGCATGCACGCGATGAGCGCGACCTTCTTTGGTTTGCCCGCCGCGCACAGCCGCGTGAAGAACGCGTGGATAATCGGATTGCAGCGCACCGCGGCGACGGTCGCCATGTAGAGCGTCGCGCGCAGCGGGGCGCGCCCACCCCAAATGTGGCGCGTGCCTCGATGTTGACCGCTGTCCCAATTCAGGGGCGCCAGCCCGGCGAGGGCCGCGATCTGCTTGCGATCGAGCCGGCCGAGTTCGGGAAGATCCGCCAAGAGCGTGGTCGCCAGCACGGGCCCGACTCCAGGCACACTGCGGAGCAGATCCTCCTGCTCGCGCCACACGGGGCTGCGGCGAATCATGGCCCGCAACGCCTGGTCGACGTCGTGGAGTTGGCGCCGCAGCCACTCGACGTGCTGTTGAATCTGCGGACGAATCCCGGGGGCGGTCATGGCCAGGCGTTGTTCTTCGGCGAGCACCATCTCGAGGAGCTGCCGGCGGCGCGCCAGCCAGCCGTGCAGCTCCTGCGTCACCTCATCCGGCAGGGGGCGCCGCTCCGGGCGGACCGCTTCGGCGAACTGCGCGAGCACGGCGGCGTCGAT
>JBGOTH010000619.1:0-2691 GCA_041476345.1 Methylomirabilia bacterium | reverse complement strand
GCGGTCGTCGTGATCGGCGGGCTCGGCTCGATCATGGGCTCGATCGTCACCGGCTACACGCTCGGCATCGTGGAAGGCTTCACGAAGGTCTTCTATCCGGAAGCGTCCAACACCGTCATCTTCGTCATCATGGCGCTCGTGCTGTTCGTGCGGCCGAGCGGGCTCTTCGGGCGGGATCGTTGAACTCGCGGGCGCCCGGGCTTGCGCCCGCCCGCTCCGGCGGGCTGACGCAGGTGATTGCGTTTGTCGTGATGCTGGTATTCTTCGCGATCGCGCCGTACTTCATCTACCCCGTCTTCCTCATGAAGGCGCTGTGCTTCGGCCTCTTCGCCTGTGCCTTCAATCTGTTGATCGGCTACGTGGGGCTGCTCTCGTTCGGCCACGCGGCCTTCCTCGGGGCCGCCGGCTACGGCACCGCGCACGCCGCCAAGGTGTGGGGCGCATCCCCGGAGGTCGCGATCCTGTTCGGCACCGCCGTGGCGGCGGCGCTCGGCGTGGTGATCGGCTCGCTCGCCATCCGGAGCCGCGGGATCTACTTCGCCAACATCACGCTGGCGTTCGCGCAGATGGTGTTCTTCGTCTCGCTGCAGGCGAAGTTCACCCACGGGGAAGACGGGATCCAGGCCGTCCCGCGCGGGAGCCTCTTCCGCGTGCTCGATCTGAAAGACACCATGACGATGTACTGGGTCGTGCTGGCGATCTTCGTGGTCGGCTTCCTCATCGTCTACCGCACCATCCATTCGCCGTTCGGCCAGGTGCTGAAGGCGATCCGCGAGAACGAGCCGCGCGCGGTGTCGCTCGGCTACCGCCCCGAGCAGTACAAGCTGATCGCGTTCGTCATCTCCGCGGCGCTGTCCGGACTCGCGGGCGGGACGAAGGCGCTCGTGTTTCAGCTCGCCTCGCTCACCGACGTGCACTGGACGATGTCGGGCGAGATCGTGTTGATGACGCTGCTCGGGGGTTTGGGCACGGTCTTCGGTCCCGTCGTGGGCGCGTTCATCCTCATCATGCTCGAGAACTTCCTGTCCCAGCTCGGCGACTGGCTCACGGTCGTCCAGGGCGGGATCTTCGTCGTCTGCGTGCTGATCTTCCGCCGCGGTGTGGTGGGCGAGCTCGGTCGCCTGATCCGGAGGCCGCTCTAGGTGAGCGCGATCGCCGGCTACTTCGACTTCGCGGGACGACGTACGACGATGGGCGTGGAGATCCGCGCCGGGCTCACCACGTTCATGGTGATGGCGTACATCATCTTCGTGAACCCGGTCATCCTCGGCTACGTCGGCGTGCCGGGCCTCGAGGGCAAGGGGTTGCCGTTCGCGGCGACGCTCACCGTGACGTGTCTGACCGCGGGGCTCCTCTCGATCGCGATGGGACTCGCGAGCAATTATCCGTTCGCGCTGGCGCCGGGCATGGGACTCAACGCGGTCGTCGCGTTCGATCTCGTGGCGGGACGCGGGCTGAGCTGGCCGCAGGCGATGACCGTGGTCTTCCTCGAGGGTGTCGTCATCACGATCCTCGTCCTCACGCGCTTTCGCCAGGCCGTGATGGACGCCGTCCCGCTCGCGCTCAAGCAGGCCATCAGCGTCGGCATCGGGCTCTTCATCGCTTTCATCGGCTTCTTCACGGCCGGCTTCGTCGTGAAGCCTTCGGCCGGCCCGCTTCCGGTAGCCCTCGGTACGCTGCGCGGCCTGCCGATGGTCGTGTTCCTGATCGGCTTCGTGCTGACCGCCGTGCTCGTCGCCCGGCGCGTGCGCGGCGGCCTCCTGCTCGGCATCGTCCTCACGACGGTGATCGCCATTGCCTTCAACGGCTTCTTCGCGGGCTGGAAGGGTTTCGCGACGCCGGGCGCCGCGCAGATCCCGCACGCGATCGTGCAGGCGCCCGACTTCTCGACGTTCGGGCGTCTCGACTTCGGGCTCTTCGCCAAGCTGGGCGCGCTCGCGGCGATCCTCGCCATCTTCTCGCTGATGCTGAGCGACTTCTTCGACACGATGGGCACGATCATCGGCGTCGGTGCCAAGGGCGGGTTCATCGACGCGAGCGGCCGGCTGCCGCGCGCGGATCGCGTGCTGCTCGTCGATTCGCTCGGCGCGGCTTTCGGCGGCCTCGCGAACGCGAGCAGCAACACGACCTACATCGAGAGCGCGGCCGGCGTCACGGAAGGTGGTCGCACCGGGCTCGTCTCGGTGGTGGTGGGCGTCCTCTTTCTGCTCGCGACGTTCTTCGCGCCGATCGCGGGCGTGATCCCCGCGCAGGCGACCGCGCCCGCGCTGATCCTCGTCGGCTTCTACATGATGTCGGTGGTGCGAGAGATCCCGTGGGAGCGCTACGAAGACGCCGTGCCGGCCTTCGTGACCATGCTGGTGATGCCGTTCACGTGGTCGATCACGAACGGGATCGGCGCCGGCTTCGTGACGTTCGTGGCGATCAAGGTCTTCGCCGGCCGCGCGGCCGCCGTGCATCCGATGCTCTATATCGCTTCGGCCGCGTTCGTCGTCTACTTCGCCCTGCCGATGATCGAAGGGGCGCTCCGCTAGATCCGCGTAAGTCCGTGTCATTGCGCGCCAATCCTTGACACCCCCGGGCCTAATGGCTACACTCGCGCCACTTTACGATCGGCCCGCCTGCCAGGTAGCAACGAGAGACCGCAGTGACGCGGAGGCGAATTGGACGGACACCCGCAAGGTGAGAGCG
>JBGOTH010000618.1:0-2692 GCA_041476345.1 Methylomirabilia bacterium | reverse complement strand
GGGCGGGGCCGAGTGGCCTCGCCCCCCTCTGACCCCCGAGCCGCCGCGTCGTAATTTTCCGCCAGCTATTTCCATCGCACGTTTTTGCCGCCAACGTCGTTCGGCCGGGAACGGGTCACCCGGGGGGCGAGGCCACTCGGCCCCGCCCGCCCTCCGAGCCCTCGCGCGTCAGGTTCAGCTCCACGATCAGCCCAACTTCATCGAGCGTCATGGAACTCAGCTAAGACTTGTCCGCTGATTTCGGAGTCGGTGTTGCTTCCCGATGGTCGTTGCGTATGTCGCGTCGTCGTGGCCGGAACGGAGCGAAGCGTTCGTGGGGTCTGGCCGACGCGCGACAGTCCGCGAGTGCGTGAGGCGGGTGGGGTCGGAGGGCGGCGGTTGCCCCCCGGTTGACCCGTTCCCGATCACACGATGTTGGCGGCAGAAAGGCTGGCTGGAAATAGTAGGGGAGTCATTACGACGCGACGGCTCGGGGGTCGGAGGGGGGCGACCGCCGCCCTCCGACCCCACCCGCCTCACGCACTCAACGCACGGCCACGCGCCAGGTCACACGACCGCGATCGCCTCGATCTCGATGAGGTAGTCAGGATGCGCGAGCGACGAGATGGCGACGAGCGTCGACGCGGGGCCTTTCTTGCCGAAGAACTCCTCGCGGACGGGGATCAGGTCCGCGCGATAGCGGACGTCGGTCACGTACGTGTTGAGCTTGACGATGCTCTGGATCGTCCCGCCCTGCGCCTCGACCAGGGCTTTCAAGTTCTTGAAGCACTCGCGCGCCTGCGCCTTGAAATCTCCGCGGTGCATCGGGGCGCCGTCCTTGTCGTACGCCACCTGGCCGGCCAGGAACAGGAGCGCCTGCGCGCCCGTCACCTTGACGCCCTGGCTGTAGCTCGGTGGATCGAAGACGCCCGGCGCCGTGAACTTCTCGATGTTGGCCATGGGATCTCCCTCGTCGGTGAAGTGTCTCGCCCGTCGGTATGCTACAACTTGCCTCGCCTCATGGAGCTGCACACCTTCTCCGTCGTCGCTCGTGACGCGCGAGGGGACGTCGGCGTCGCGGTCGCGACGGCGCGGCCCAACGTCGGCAGCCTCGTGCCGTGGGTGTCACGGCGCGGCGCGATTGCGACGCAGGCGCGTGTCGACACCGACCTCGGCCGTCATGGCCTCATGCTGCTCGAGCAGGACATCCCGATCGACGTCGCTCTGTCGTCGCTGCTGGCAAAGGATCCCGAACGCGACAGGCGTCAGCTTCACGGCATCGACGGCCTGCGGGGGTTCGTGCACACGGGCAAGCAGTGCGTACCGTGGGCCGGCCACGAGCAGGGCCCGGACTACAGCGTTGCCGGTAATATGCTCGCCGGCCCGCAGGTGATCGGCGCGATGGCGGGCGCGTTCCGCCGCACGGCTTCGCTCGACCTGGCCGAGCGCCTTCTCACGGTGTTGGAAGCCGGGCAGGCGGCGGGCGGCGACAAGCGCGGCAAACAGTCCGCGGCGCTGCTGATCGCGAGAGCCGAGCCGCGGATGTCCGACAACCTCCGCGTCGACGATCACGTCGATCCGGTCGCTGAGCTGCGGCGCGTGTTCACCGTCGTCGTGGAGCACGAAAAGGGAATCGAGCGCGACTACGGCGCCGAGGGCGTCCGCCTCTTCGGGAAGGTGAAGTGGTGATCGTCTAGTAGTCCTTCGGATCGAGCACGTCCCGCAACCCATCGCCCGCGAGGTTGAACGACAGCGCGAGCACGAAGATTGCGAGGCCGGGGAAGATCGACATCCACGGCGCGGACTCGAGGAACTGCTGCGCGGCGTTGAGCATCGTGCCCCACGACGGCGCCGGCGGCTGCACGCCGAGGCCGAGGAACGACAACACCGCCTCGGCGATGATCGCCGTCGGAATCTGTACCGTCGCCTGCACGAGCAGCGCGCTGACGATGTTCGGGAGGATGTGGCACCCCATCACGCGCGCGTCGCCTGCCCCCAGCGCCCGCGCGCCGTGGACGTAGTCCTCCTCTTTCGCCGAAAGCACGAGCCCCCGCGTGAGCCGGATGTACGTCGGCGTGGCACCGAGCCCGATGGCGAGCGTCGCGTTGATCAGTGACGCGCCGAGGATCGTCACGAGGCCGATGGCGAGGATCAGGAACGGAAACGCGAGCCACGCATCGGTGAGGCGCATCAGCGCCTGGTCGAGCGGTCCGCGGTAATAGCCCGCGAGGAGCCCGAGCGGGACGCCGACGGCGATCGCGAGCAGGATCGAGAAGACACCGGCCTGCATCGAGATCCGCGTGCCCCACACGACGCGCGCCAGCCCGTCACGGCCGAGATCGTCGGTGCCGAACGGATGCGCCCACGTCGGCGCCTTGCGCACCTGCTTCCAGTCGCCTTGCGATGGATCGGCGGTGACGATCCACGGCGCGCCTATCGCCATCACCACGAAGCAGAGCACGATGAGCGCGCCGACGAGCGCGGGCGGGCGACGGCGGCTCACGTCCCAGCAGCGCTTGAGCAGACCGCTGGGTGGCGGGCTCGCGGCCTCAGGCGGCACTCACCGGCCCTCCGATGCGGATGCGCGGATTCAGGAGCGAGTACGACAGGTCGACGAGGAGGTTGATCAGGACGTAGGAGCTGGCGGTGATCAGCACCACGCCCTGCACGAGCGGATAGTCGCGCGTGAATACCGCCTCCACGATCAGCCGGC
>JBGOTH010000617.1:0-2692 GCA_041476345.1 Methylomirabilia bacterium | reverse complement strand
CGCTGGGACGCCGTCCGCGCCGGCCGCGATATTCCCTTTTTCTACGAAACCGAGATCATCAGGAAAGACGGAACGAGGATCCTGGTGGAGGTCAGCTCGACGAGCGTCGTCGAGAACGACACGCCCGTCGCCCGCCTGGGCGTCGCGCGCGACATCACCGAGCGGAGGCGCTCCGAGGCGGCGCTGCGCGAGAGTGAAGGACGCTTCCGCGCGATCTTCGAGCAAGCGGCGGTCGGAATCGCGGTCGCCAACCGCGAAGGAAACTGGGTGCGGGTCAATCAGCGCCTGTGCGACATGGTCGGCTACTCTGCCGAGGAATTGCAGGCGATGCGCTTTCAGGACCTCACGCATCCCGACGATCTCCCGGTCAGCCTTCATCACCGACGCACGATGTTCGAAGAAGCGGGGCCGGCCTATTCGCTCGAGAAGCGCTATCTCCACAAGAACGGGACCATCGTGTGGGTGAACCTTACCGTATCGCTGGCGCCGGGGGCGGCGCACGAACCGGACTATTCGATCGCCGTCATCCAGGACATCACGGAACGCCGGCAGCTCGAAGAGGAGCTAAGGCAAGCCCTGCGCATGGAGGGCGTGGGCCAGCTCGCGGGAGGCATCGCGCACGATTTCAACAACCTGCTGACCGTCATCGGCGGCCGGGCCCAGCTCGGCCTCGATCGGCTGACCGCCTCCGATCCGCTGCGGCGCGACCTCGACCTCATCCACAAGACGGCAGATCGCGCGGCGATGCTCACGCGGCAGCTGCTCGCGTTCAGCCGCAAGCAGGTGCTTCAGCCGAAGGTGGTGGACATGAACCAGCAGGTCCGCAGCTCGGCGGATCTGCTCAAGCGGGTCATCGGGGAGGATATCGAGCTGACCTTCGTGTCGGCACCCGACTTCGTCCGCGCGCGAGTCGATCCAGGTCAGCTCGAGCAGGTCATCGTCAATCTTGCCGTGAACGCGCGGGATGCGATGCCGGACGGCGGGCGCATCACGATCGAGACGGCGAACATCGAGCTGGACGCGGACTTTGCCGCGCGTCACGTCGACGTGACCGCCGGCGCATACGTGATGCTTGCCGTGAGCGACACGGGTCTCGGCATGAGCCCCGAAGTGCAGGCCCGGATCTTCGAGCCCTTCTTCACCACCAAGGGGCCCGGCAAGGGTACGGGCCTCGGACTGGCGACGGTCTACGGCATTGTGAAGCAGAGCGGCGGACACATCCGCGTCTACAGCGAGTCCGGCAGGGGCACGGCGTTCAAGATCTATCTGCCGCGTACGGGCGACCCACTGGAGCAGGCGGCAGCTCGCGCCATCAACGCGCCGCCGCGCGGCACCGAAACCGTCCTGCTCGTCGAGGACGAGGCCGAGGTGCGCCGTCTCGCGCACGAGATACTCGAGCGGCTCGGCTATATCGTGCTCGAAGCGTCGGCACCGTCCGACGCGATGCTCATCGCCCGACAGCACGTCGGGATGATCGATCTGCTCCTGACCGACGTGATCATGCCGCGGATGAGCGGACGCGCGCTGGCGGAAACGATCGCCGCCGAGCGCCCGGAGACGAAGATCCTGTTCATGTCGGGCTACACCGACGACGCGATCGTGCGCCACGGCGTGCTCGAGCCGGGCACCCACTTCATCGAGAAGCCGTTCACGCGGGA
Source organism: Methylomirabilia bacterium (assembly GCA_041476345.1). Classification (GTDB taxonomy): domain Bacteria; phylum Methylomirabilota; class Methylomirabilia; order Rokubacteriales; family CSP1-6; genus VGLJ01. The sequence continues at coordinate 1,034 of JBGOTH010000617.1, read as the reverse complement.
GGTCTTTGCCCTCAAGGTGCGCCAGGTGCTGGACCAGCCCAGCTAACGGCATGAACCAACGCAAGGCCGCCACGATTCTCGTTGTCGATGACGACCCGGACGTCCGCCAGTATCTCGCCGACCACCTGACGCATTTCGGGTACCAAATCCTGGCGGCCGAGTCCGGGGAGGACGCGCTCCGCGTGCTCACGACGACGCCCGTGGATCTCATCGTCAGCGACGTCAACATGCCCGGCATGAGCGGGATCGAGTTCTGTGCCGCCGTGAAAGCGAACCCGTCCTTCCAAACGACGCCGGTGATCCTGCTGACCGGCGCGTCGGACTACGAGACCCGCCTGGCGGGCCTCGAGGCGGGCGCCGACGACTTCTTCACGAAACCGGTCGACCGCCTCGAGATTCGCACGCGCGTCGGCGTGTTGCTGCGGGTGAAAGCGCTGCTCGACACGACGCAGCGGCTGTACGAGACCGTCAGCGCCCAGGCCGCGGAGCTCGCGCATGGGAAGGAGATGCTCGAGGAGCGCGTGCGGCAGCAAGTCGTGGAGCTCGATCGGCTTGCCGCGTTGAAGCGCTTCATGTCGCCGCAGCTCGCGGAGCTGGTCATCGCCAGCGGTGAGGATCCGCTGAGGCCGCATCGCCAGGAAGTGACGGTGGTGTTCGTCGACCTTCGGGGATTCACGGCTTTTGCGGAGACGTCGGAGCCCGAAGAGGTGATGTCGATCCTCCAGGAGTTCCACCAGGCCATGGGCGAGATCATCATGGCGCACAACGGCACCCTCGAACGCTACATGGGCGACGGCATGATGATCGTGTTCAACGACCCGCTTCCGGTGCCGGATCCTGTCGCACAGGCGATTCGCATGTCGCTGGCGATGCGCGCGCGGGAACAGGAGCTCGCCGAGAAGTGGGACCGCTACGGATACGACCTCCGCTTCGGGATCGGGATCGCGCACGGCTACGCGACGATCGGACGGATCGGGTTCGAAGGGCGCTGGGACTACACCGCCATCGGATCGGTCGTCAACCTCGCGGCACGG